>DAOUPU010000162.1 GCA_030625995.1 Flavobacteriaceae bacterium | reverse complement strand
AAATAAATAAAACAAGATTTAAATAGTATTTCAATGACAAAATTAGCAATTAACGGAGGTACACCGAGTAAAGATGTAAAGAATAATCCGTGGCCAGCCTGGCCGGTTTGGGGAAAAGAAGAAGAGGTATCTCTACTAGAGGTTTTAAACAGTGGTGTTTGGTCTTATAACGGCCCTAAGGAAAGAGAGTTCAACAAACTATTTGCCGAATTTACAGGGACGAAATATGCCATTTGTACGGTGAATGGTACGGTAACTTTACAATTGGCGTTGGAAGCTCTTGGCGTAGGTGTTGGTGATGAAGTAATTTTGCCCGGACTTACCTGGCAGGCAACAGCAGCAACCGTTATTGATGTAAATGCTACCCCAATTTTAGTGGATGTTTGTGAAGATACCTGGTGTATCGATCCAAAAGAGATTGAAAAAGCGATTACACCCAGAACCAAAGCAATTATGCCGGTTCATTTATATGGAGCATTTGCGGATATGGATGCCGTAATGGAAATTGCTAAAAAACACGACTTATATGTCATTGAGGATTGCGCCCATAAACACGGTGGTGAGTGGAATGGTAAAAAGGCTGGAAGTATTGGAGATGTTGGAAGTTTTAGCTATCAATTATCAAAGCATTTAACAGCTGGTGAAGGTGGTTCAATGACTACAAATAATGCTGATTTAGCAGAAAGAATGGATGCTCTTAGAAATTGTGGAAGAAGGCCGGAAGGTGATGAATATATCAATGTAGACAAAGGTGCCGGTGTTTATGGAGATGATGGAAATTTTTTACAATCAGGTAACCTTAGAATTACAGAATTTCAAGCTGCAATTTTGATCGAAGGATTAAAACGATTGCCGGAACAAAATGCAAACAGAGATTCAAACGGTGCATACTTAAATTCTTTATTTTTAGATATTCCGGGAGTTTCTCCACTAAAAAGGGATAAAAGAGAAACCAAAAAAGCCTATTTTAATTTCGCTTTCCGATACAATAAGGGTGAATTCAAAGGCTTGTCTGTGGAAAAATTCAGAGCTGCTTTAGAAGCGGAAATAGGAATAGGAATAGATTCCAGTTATGAGCCCTTAAATAACTGTTCTTTATATGTGCCTCATACAAAACCTGCACGTCATAGATTGAATGAAAAATATTGGGCAGAAATAGATCCTACGAGATTTTCTTTACCGGTTTGTGATAAAATTTACAAAGAGGAGTCTGTATGTATTCATCACAAAGTTTTGATGGGAACAAAAGCAGATATGGACTTGATTGCAGATGCTATTAAAAAAATATACAATAACGCCGGTGATCTTTAGATAAATAAGATTTCCAATAAAATAATTTACCCATATGAGTAACGTAAAAATTGCACTTATTGGCGCTGGATATATAGCAGATTTTCACGCTCGTGGTCTTCAGAGCCTTCCAAATGTAGAAATTGTTGCCGTAGTTGCAATAGAATTGCAAGAAGCTAAAGATTTCGCAACGAAGTATAATATCAAAGAGACTTACACCGATATTGCTCCTGTTATAAATAATGAAACTATTGATGCAGTGGTTATCGGAACACCTAATCAATTTCATGCACCCTATGCCATTGAATTTTTAAAAAGTGGGAAAGATGTTTTTCTTGAAAAACCAATGGGAATTAGTGCAGAAGAAGGCAGACAAATTAATGAGGCTGCAAAAAAATACAATCAATTGGTAATGGTTGGACATATGTGGCGATTTGATGTGGATACCAATTATTTGAAAGACTATGTAGAATCCGGGAAATTAGGAAAAGTATTTAAAACCAAAGGCTACGGAGTTCATGAAAATTGGGGACCTGCAGGATGGTTTACAATTAAGAAATTAGCGGGAGGTGGCGCTTTGGCAGATATGGGAGTACATGCTATAGATACGATCAGATATATTATTGGTGACCCAAAACCGACGAAAGTTTACGCCAGAATCTCCACACATTTTGGTGATTATGATGTAGATGATACAGGAATTATTGTCATTACATGGGATAATGGAGTAGAAAGTATTATTGAAAGTGGTTGGTGGCATCCTCATATGGACGGGCCGGAAGCAAGTTCAGGAGTGTGGGGAACAAAAGGATATGCAAGCCTGTTTCCAACCTATTTGAAAATGACAACAGGTGAGGATTCTTTTGAGAAAATAGTACCTGAATTACCGAAAAGAGAGGACCACTGCGACCAGGTGATCTATACCAAGCAAATGAAACATTTTGTAGATTGCATCAAAACAAGACAACTACCAAGTCCAGGCTTAATTGAAGGACAGATCGTTTTAGATATCGTAGATGCTGCTTACAAATCCTCAGAAACAGGAGAAGTTGTGAATTTTTAATTAAATGAGTATTAAAGAAGACTTAAAATATGCGATAGGTGTAGACCTGGGTGGCACTTTTGTAAAAGCTGCTCTGGTGTCAGATGTTGGTGACATAGTTTTTACAAACAAACTCCCTATTGGAAGTCAGGCATCAAAAGATACCATTCTGAATACTATAGAAAAAATAATTCAGATGGCAATAGATGAAGCAAACACCAGCGAACTGGATATTATTGGAATTGGTTTAGGAACCCCCGGAATTGTTCAGGATGGTGTGATCCTTGGTGGCTCAGAAAATCTTAACGGATGGGAAAATATTGATCTTTCCACTTATTATAATCAAAAATTCGGTATACCCGTTTTGGTAGATAATGATGCCAATCTTATGGGTCTGGGAGAATTTTTTTACGGAGCGGCAAAGGGTTGTACAGATGTGGTTTTCCTCACTATAGGTACAGGTATAGGAGGAGCTATTATAGCCAATGGTGAATTGTATGGAGGATATGGCAATAGAGGAACTGAGCTGGGACATATAGTAGTGGAGCATAATGGTCCTGAGTGTAATTGCGGCGGAAAAGGATGTCTTGAACTTTATTCTTCAACTACAGCGTTGATCAAAGATTATTCAGAGAGGAGCGGAAAAGATGTTAAAGATCTTGACGGGCACTATATTATTAAAAAGTTCAATGAGAATGAGGAAAATGCCATAAAATGCTTGCAGGAACATACAGATTATCTTGGACATGGTGTAGCTTCTTTTATAAATACCTTTGCTCCTCAAAAAGTTGTTATTGGAGGAGGTATCTCAGATGCAGGTCAATTTTATATTGATATGATCAGTAAATCGGCCTTTACCTATATGATGCCGAGCTGTGGAAGTAATACTGAAATTGTTGGAGCTAAGCTTGGGAATAATGCAGGGAGTCTCGGTGCTGCAGCATTAATTTTTAAAGCCTATAATAAATAAAAATTAGTCGAATTTAAAAATGAACTATTATGAATGATAAGTACTCTAAATGGATGTTTATCATTTTCCCTGCTATCACTATGCTACTAGGCTGGGGATTAAGAGGGCATATTGGTGGTGGTCCATTTGGCGCTATGATTCCCGGGGCAATGGTAGCTCTTAGTTTAAGCATGCTTTTAAAGCTCCCTTCCAACCTTACGGCGATTATTGTTGTTTTTGGAGTGGCAGGAATTGGTTTGGGTGGTGAAATGACTTATGGTCAAACACTTAGTTTTTTAAGAGATCCCGAAACCATGTGGTGGGGCGTTTTAGCAACTACCGTTAAAGGTTCTATTTGGGGAATGTTGGGTGCCTCTGTATTATCATTGGGCTTTGTTTATAATCGATTGGAAAAGAAAACCATTGTTATGGCCTTCCTGCTATTGATGTTTGGTATGTTGATGGGATTCAAGCTCATCAATCAGCCAATGATCATTTATTTTTCGGACCCCGGAAATCCTCGTCCCGAATCCTGGGGGGCTTTATTGCTTGGCGCGGTTTTTTTGTTGGCATATCTTAAATATAAGGTGGCTAAAGATGATTTTAAGATAATTTCTCGATTTGCCTTATTTGGATTAATTGGTGGAGCTCTTGGATTTGGCCTTGGTGGTTTTTGGTTTGTACTCGGATCCGCATTACCAAAAGAAGTTATTTTTAAGAGCTGGTGGAAAGCTATGGAATTCACTTTTGGATTCCTATTGGGTGCATCACTGGGCTATGCCACCTGGCTCTCACGAAAGGAACTAATACAGTTTGGGAAAATGGATAGCGAAAAAACTACCAATTTGAATATCTATAAAGAAATTGGATTAACCCTTTTGATTGGATCGCTAATTTACTGGATTATTCCTGAGAGTTTAGAGCCTTTTGTTGATGCCACAAGTGCTAATGACGGAATCTTAATGAGTAGTTTAAGAGCTGTTGCACAGATCTTGGTCAATTATTCCTTTTATGGATTTATTTTGGTTATCGTTGTAATGTATATTCCTAAACTTGCCTGGCAAATTGGAATTACCCTAACCTTTTGTCATGCGGCTATTGACCTTGTAAGGGATAATTTCACAGATATGCAGGCTAATTCTCCGGGTCTTGCTTCTTTATGGGTGGTTTTTTTGACATTAATAGTTGCATTACTAACAGCCTATTTTAATCGTAAAAATGAAATAAAAAGATCCATGTTCCTACTTCTTGTCTGGTCTCTTATGATTATTTCATATACGGCATTTCTGATTACAGGTCGTTGGAGTGTTTCTAATATGACATTAGGAGAAATGTTTTTTAAACAATATTTTGTCGATATGATCTTTACTGTTTCGGCTATATTCATTAGCTGGATAGCTATAAAAAAAATTGGAGAAGCCAGTCAAGACTTGGTTTAACTTTTTTTAAATATTTGCATTCCGAGGGAAATTTGATTTACTTATTGATTAAGAACAGTTTCGTTGAACCTTTAAAAATGAAAAAATGAAAAATAATCGCAGAGATTTCATTAAGATGTCTGGTATTGCGGGACTTGGTATTGCGGGAGGCATAATGAATGGATATGCTTCGGAATCGACAAAATATGATGATCTAAATTTAAATCATCATATTGAAAATCATCAAAAAACAGTTACACAGCATTTCAACATGTCTGGTTATGCAGCACCTAAAATAAGTACTGTTCGAATCGGAATTATAGGCTTAGGACAACGCGGACCATCTCATGTAAAAACCATGAGTCGTATTGATGGTGTAGAAATAAAAGCGCTGTGCGATCTCAGGCAAGAAAAAGCAGTGGAAGCAAAAAAACTGCTTGAAAACACCGATCATAATCCTGAACTTTATTCAGGCTCCAAAGAGGAATGGAAAAAACTTTGTCGGCGTGATGATCTCGACCTGATCATTATTACCACTCCTTGGTATTTGCATGCTGAAATGGCAGTATACGCAATGGAAAAAGGGAAGCATGTCGCTTCTGAAGTGCCAGCAGCTGCAACGATCGATGAGGCTTGGAAATTGGTTAAAACTGCCGAGCGAACCCGTAAACATTGTATGATGTTAGAGAACTACTCATATATGCCATTTCATTTATTGACCCTTAATATGGCCAGAAATGGTTTTTTCGGTGAGATTGTTCATGGAGATTGTGCATATAACACAAGTAAAATGGGTAATAACTTTAATAAAAAGTTATATTGGGATATGTGGTGGTTGCGTCAGTATGGTTCACGTAAAGGGAATATTTACCCAACACATGGATTAGGACCAGTAGCTCAAATGATGGATATCAACAGGGGGGATAAATTTGAATTTCTGGTATCCGTTGAAAGTAACGATTTTATGATGCAGGCCAAAGCTAAGGAACTCGCGTCAACAGATAGTTTTTTTGATGAGTTTGCTGCGATGGATTATCGCGGAAATATGAGTACAACAATCGTAAAGACTACAAAAGGAAGAACCATTATGCTACAGCACGATGCGACATCTCCTTCCCCTCACAATATGATCCATGGTGTATATGGAACAAAAGGTTCTGCACTTTATGATCCACAACCTCCGAGAATCTCAACCGGGAACCATAAATGGGCTTCTGCTAAGGAATTTGAAGAAATCAAAGAGAAATATACTCCTGAAATATTTTACAAAATGGACGAA
>DAOUPU010000057.1 GCA_030625995.1 Flavobacteriaceae bacterium | reverse complement strand
TTCAGATCCTATGCCCTGACTTCCTCCGGTTACCAAGGCATGTTTTCCCCTTAGATCAATAGTATTCATACTTTTTTCTTTAAAGGATTGTTTTACATAATGCCAAACTTATCGAATGCATCTACAGTACTCATTCCATTTTCCAGGGCTTTTTTAACCATTTGCTCCCCTCTGGCTTTTTCAATTGCCCCGGTAAAAGCTTTCTCTACTGCCGATTTCGGGATAACAAGCACTCCGTCTCTGTCTCCATAAATAATATCTCCGGGATGAATTTTAACTCCTTCAATCTCAATGGGTACTCTATAAGCTAATACTTTTCCACGAGGACCCTGATCTTGTGCATAACCACCGTATGAAAAAGTAGGAAACCCTAAATTAAGTATTTCATTTGTGTCTCTTGACCAACCATGTAGTACAGCTCCTGCAGCTTTTAATTTGATGGCTCTTGTACTCATCAAGCCTCCCCATAGAGCGTAGGTCGGTGAAGAACCGGAACAGATATACACCTCATCTTCTTTTAGATCATCTAAGGCCTCAAACATGACTCCAAAGGGTTTTTTTAGAATTGGATTTTCGGATTTTCTGGATTCTTTCTCAGATACATCAGCTTCTAGAACGGTCATGGCTCTGCCAATTACTATAAAATCATTTTGTAATGGTTTTATTTTTGGAGGTAAAAATTGTCTTTGAAGTCCCATGGTATCTAAAATATCTCCAACCAGAGCAACAAATAATTCTTTCTTTGCTATACGAAATAGCTCCTTATCGTTTTTCCAAATTACCATTATTTTATTATTTTTAATTAATTTTCTTCCCCAATTAAGAGGTCATCATCAAAGGCTTGTATAACTTTTTCTTTAAGGTTGCTTATTTGTTCCTTGTTTAAATAGAAAAATTCAAAATCACCTATGTGCGTATTTGATTTTTCTACTATTAATACTTTGCAGTCTGTTTTCATAGCTATATTATGCCATACGTTTTTTGGAATATTATAAGTAGTGTTATATTCCATCAATTTTACAGAAAAAGTTGGTTTTTTGTCTTCCAGAATAGCGGTTATAAGAACAGCTTTACCGCTTAGTAATACAAATGCCTCATCGGTTTCAAAATGAATATCTATTTTATTAATATTCTCAATATCTTGCTCTTCCGTATAATTAAGCTGTGCAATTTGCCACTCCTCTCGAATTAAAAATGGTTGATATCCTTTTTCTTTTATTTTATATGTTTCTATACTGCTCATCGATGAATGTCCTTTCTCTTATTATGTTTTTCTATCCAGAATTTTTCAATTTCCTCTAGGGTCTTTCCTTTGGTTTCCGGAACAAATTTCCAAATAAACCATATCGCAGGAAGAGTTAAAATGGCATAAACAAAGAATGTACCGGAGGGCATTATTGCTTTGATCATTATTGGATTTGTCAAGGTGATGAAAAACCCGGTAACCATCAGCGAAAAACTACCAATGGAAACTGCCAGACCTCTTATTCGGGTAGGAAATATTTCGCTTATAATTACCCAAACTATCGGACCAAAAGAGAAGGCAAAGCTGGCAACATAAAAAAGCAGGGGTATAATGACCAAATTCGAACCAATGGCAAAAAGTATTCCCACACCGGTCAGGGAGATAAATGCTCCTGTCACTCCAATTAAAAGTAATTTACGCCTTCCAAATTTTTCAATGTTCATTATAGCCACAAAGGTAAAAGCAGAATTTACTATTCCCACCAATACAGCCCCCAGAAAGGCATTTTCAACACTCGCAATAGATTCGTTGATAATGTTCGGGGCAAAGTACATAATTGCAGCAATTCCGCTTAAATGAGCAAACATGGGAAGAAGAATTCCTATTAATAGAGGGATACGCATAAAGGGTTCCAATAATTCCTTAAAACCTCCTGTTTCTGCATGTACCATTTCATTGATCTCGATCATTTGTAATTTAGCATGTTCTTCCCCATCAATTTTGATCATCGTTTTCATGGCCTCTTCATTACGTCCCTGTGTAACCAGCCACCTTGGACTTTCAGGAACAAAAAACAGCAATATAAGAAATAGTAAAGCTATTGGGATTTCCGTTCCAAACATCCCACGCCATAATTCGTCAACAAACAGCCATCTCCATAATCCGGGGTCATTTGATATAATTCCTGCGTTCTCACCGGCTCGATTTAAAACGATACAATCCATTAAAAAAGCCAAAAGAATCCCAAGGGTAATTGAAAGTTGGTAAAGAGAGACCATTTTACCTCTATTTTCCGGTAATGTTAATTCTGAGATATAAACAGGAGCAACTACTGACGTTATTCCAACTCCAATTCCGCCTATCATACGAATAATGATCAGGAATTTAAAAGCAAAATCAGGATTTGATGTAAACCATAAAGCATTTTCAGTATTTCCTAAAAATTGAGGAGGAAGCATGGATCCGAAAGCCGAAACACTTAAAAGTAATGCCGACAATATCAAGGCTTTTTTTCTTCCAAACCGATCTGTAATCGTACCGGAAATGATACAACCCAAAATTGTACCAAGCAGGGCAGAAGATACCACCCAGCCCAACATAGCGGGCGAGAGCTGAAAATGAGTTTCAAGAAATGTATTACAGCCTGCAATAATTGCAGTGTCATAACCAAATAAAAAGCCCCCTATGGTCGAAACAAAACTAATTCCTATTAGATAAAATGATGTTTTATTTTTCACAGCAGATTTTATTTTTTTGCTTCAAAACTAAATGTTTCTATAGCATATTTTGAAACATTCAATTCTTTTACAGGTTGAGGATACTCCTCAATGATATTAGTTTTTTTCATTTTATCAATATCAAAAAATGAATTCAGACCAACCGTAGAGCTTTTGCCTTCAGCATCATACATTCTAATGATCATATCCTCAGAGTCCTCTGCTTTTTTAATCGTAGTTACTATTATATTTTTATTATCAATATTAAAGAAACTTGCAGATTCAGGTAAAGTTGCTCTATTGGACTTATTAGGGTAAATTACTACATGTAATGGCTCATTGTATTGTTTTGCAATTCGGGAACCATCAATATTGCCAGTTTTATTTGAAGTTAGAATATTCTTATAAGAATGACTTCCGGCTTGTGAATATTCATTTCCTTCCCAATGACAGGAAGTTCTGCTGGCGAGTAAGAGGTGTTGCAAAACGGTATTATTATGATCGGTTGTTGGGTCTATCCAATCGGCTGCTGCCACCGATGAACTTAAGGTTACGGTCATTTCATTATCAGAGGCAGAGATCCAATCCAAGATGGCACGCGGGTGCACATCTTTACAAAGGGGCGTATAGCGATCTCCTGCTGTTGTAATTTCATCCTTGCCTACAGTTACAGATCCAAATGGCACTTCATAGGTTATTTCTGCATTTTTCATAGCAATCGGGTAGGCTGATCTGAACTCACGGAACATTTCACCCGACCAATTCAATAACCTGGTTTCAAATTGTATTCTTTTTAAATTGTGATAAATGGTTACATCCTGTTCAACAATAGCATGAAGAATTTGTTGTTTTAATCGATAAGTTGTAAATACATTTCCATCAACCAATATTTCCCATTCCGAATCATGTGCACTAACTTTGTCAAAATCTTTCATAAAAGGTTGTTGAATGTCTCCGAATTCTCCGGCGCCGTTTCCTTTGGAATAAAGTGTAAAAACATCTGCTGCCTTAAAATGATCTGTTTGGAAAAGATTTCTTTTTAACTCTTTATCATAGACCTGATCGATTCCGCCTTGGCCTAAAGTGATCTTGTAATGATCATTTTCATAATTTATCAGTGATGAATTTCGTTGCGTTGGAGTTTTTGTTTTGTCAGAACTTGCAACATAATAGGTTTTATAGCCAATGGAAGGGATATTTTCGCCTATAAAAACAATTTCTGCAGATTTAATGCTTCCATCCGGATACTGAACAACGTTGGATGCCTGTGAATTTTGAACCTTATTTTCAGTATCTATGATATCGAGGCTTCTGGCTTTTCCTTT
Organism: Flavobacteriaceae bacterium; assembly: GCA_030625995.1. Lineage (GTDB taxonomy): Bacteria > Bacteroidota > Bacteroidia > Flavobacteriales > Flavobacteriaceae > Lutimonas. Next base: position 8,313 of record DAOUPU010000057.1, on the reverse strand, counting down.
ATTGAAATTTACATTGATTTTAACGGGGTCTGTTCTTTGCCAGGAAAGGCTATTGAAAAGTACTACGGGAATACCTTTTTTTTCGTTGGTTTTAATTTGGCTTGAAATGAACTCGATACCTTTTTGAAGAAGGGCTTTACCCATGGCTCTTGATTTTACCAAATGTTCTTTAAAAAGATCATCGGTAATATCACCATCATGTCCACCCCATCCATGATCGGGATAGATCTTTGATTGCCAGGCCTTGTCAAATTCTACTGCAGGGTAGGGCATTCTTTCGGGGTCTAAAATATTTGATATGGAAAGAAATTTTTCTGCGGCAGGAATTAATTTAGAGGCTTCTCTACTTGCGGTTAAGGCATCATGATGTGCCGGCCCGTGAATATAAACCCAAACGTTTGGTCGTTCACCCATAATTGTATCTACATTTGTGACATTTTTTTCTGCCAAAGGCATAAATTCATCAACCGTCATTAATTCCATTTCGGGAAGATAAATTGGTATTTTATTGTTCTTTTCGTCATTGATATGATCAAAGCCATTCCAGGTATCAATTAAATCGGTATAATCTATTGCCGGAAGCATATCCTGACTGGAAAGTAACGGTGTATGAGCCTCGGTTTTGTTATAATAGCCACTCCAAAAATCTACTTGTTCTGCGCTGTATTTCAATTTGTTACGCATATCTTTTGACAAGTGTATCAGGTCATTTCCATAATGGCCGGGAGAGTAGGTGAAGACAGAACTACCATCGGGACTTTTCCAATGAAACATTCCTTTTGCATGACGGCTGATCACCATATAATCAACGCCGGCTTTTTTCAAGATTTGTGGTGTTTGAAGGGATTTTCCGGGCACATCCACATTCCAGTATACTTTTGAATCGTAACCACCAAAGGTTTTCTTAACCCATTTTTTTCCTAAATACAATTGACGCACCTGGTCTTCGGCATCATACATGTCTTCATACGGACAATTATAGGTTGCACCAACGGCTAACAAATTTTTGTTTAATAAGGTAGTGATTTGTTCTTGTGAGTCCGGATGACGAGCCAGGTATTCTCTCAACATTAAACCGTCTTCTATATCAAAACCGTAATCATTTCGCGCAAGGGCATCTTTAATTATGGGAGTAAATAAAAGGGTATCTCTTAATATTATACATACTTCCGGACGATCCACCCAGGCAATATCCTGATGACTGGAATTCATTATAGATACCAATCCGTTTTCGTGTTTTCTGTCAAAAAAACTATCAAAGGTTGTAAAAAAAGAAGGTTTATATAGTTTGGTTATGGTGGCTTTCCATGATCCATTATTTTGTGTATTGTGCGTATGGAAGTACTTACCAATGATTTCTGATTTTTTTGAGATTCCATTTTTATTCTCGAATTGAATTTCTAGATGTGTATCGCCATAAAATATTTTAAAATTATGGAGTGGTGCATTTAATTTAACGGATGCTTTTGCCAACTCTCCCTGGCCTTTAAGAAGAACTTTTTTACTTGAAACACCATCACTTTCGAGAGTTATACTTTGATTGTCGAAATAGGCCGGCGCATCAATATATAGCCAATCATCTTTTTGTTTGATACTGAACGAAACTTCTGTTTCAACTGATATTTTTAATCTTTCAATTACATCGGTTGCCTTGAAAAGCATAAACCAATCGTTACTCCCTTTTTTATGTCCTTGAACTTTTACTTTGGCTTTTTGTCCTTTTACGATGCTTTGTATGGGAACAGTTAGTCTAAAGGCTCCGATACCATCATTGTTATGATCTCTTTTCACCAAAATATAGCTTGCATTTCCATTGCCGGGATTGTTGATGATGTTCAAGCTCCCATCTTCATTGGCCTGAAAGGTCAAGAGAGCTTGTCCATTGATAAAAATATCATAAGGCTCAGAATTTCCCAAATCTATATCGCTGTAGAAAAAGAATGATACGGTTTCCTTGGTATAGTCGACTGGTATGACGCCAGTTAAAAATTCAAAGGCCATTTTCCCGGTAGATGCCCTGGAGATCATTGCATCACCAAGATCTTCACGAAGACAGGGATAGGTGTAATCTCCACCCGAAAGTTTTTGACTATAGCCTTCAATGTCGTTTTTACAAATGTCATATAAGCGATAGTTTTGATTGAGCTCATGAATGGCATTATGGCCAGTTCCTTCATGTAATGGAGCATATATCTTTAAATGATTTGATTTTTTATCTTCATTATCAAGAGCACGGGCATTGATGGATATCAATATAAGAAACAGATAATAAATGTTTCTTGAGATTATATTTGAAAATTTTATTATAGTATTCATTTTTATTGATTTAAGCATTACATTATTTTATATAATCAACATTATGGTTGTTTTGATTGTGAGAATAATCATGTTCCACAAGATTTTCTTATAATGAGGTGGGTTTCCAAAATTTTCTTCTTTACTTTCACTTTTTCCTTATTTTCCATTTCATCCACTAAAAATTCCACTGCATAATTTCCTAGTTCATTGACAGGTTGAGTAATGGACGTTATTGCAGGATCGACAAGGTCAAAGGCGCCCAGTTCATCAAAGCTCACAATGGCAACTTCATCGGGCACTTTACAGTTGATGGCTTTAAGCTCTCTTAGTCCCGATGCCGTTAAATAATGGGTTGAAAATACGATGGCATCCACATGATTTGGGGGTTCCACCAATTCCTTGATAGCTCTTTTCATTTCATGTTGATAATTATTGTTGCATAATTCTTTGATATATTCTTTTTTTTGCGGCATATCGTTTGATAATAAGGCTTCCTGATAGCCGTATAGCCGTTGTTTGATGGCATCTAATTTTGGTTCAATAGATACAAACCCGATTCTTTTCTTGCCAAGATTGATCAAATGTTGGGTCATGTTTTTGCCGCCACCGTGATTATCGACGATTACAAAATTGCTGTCCATGTCTGGGTAATGTCTGTCGATCAATACAAAAGGAAAATTCATTTCTTTTAAACGCTTCATTTCCATTTGATTTTTTTGGGTAGAAGCAATGATCAAACCATCTACTTGTCGGTTTAACATGGATCGAATATGTTCCTGCTCATCTTTTGGGTCTTCATTTGAGCTACTAAAAACTACTGTATAACCCAATCTTTTGGCTTGTTTTTCTATCGTACTTGCAATTTTAGCATAAAATATATCTGAAATATCGGGAATTATTAAACCGATGGTTTCGCTTTTTCCACGACTTAAGCCTCTTGCCAAATGATTGGCTTTATAATTGTGTTTTCTGGCAAAATCGACAATCCGTTTTTGGGTGTCTTTTGATATTTTGTGTTCATCTCCTTTGTTATTTAAAACAAGGGAAACTGCGGTTTTTGAAACCTGTAAACTTTGGGCGATATCTTTTAAAAAGGTCTTTTTCAACTAAACCGGTTTAGTTAATGTATCAAATGTACGAATGTTTTTGAATTATTAAACGGATTTTGATTAAAATAGAAACAAATATTTTAATATCCGAAATTAATAACATACAACTATCCTTTAAAGTGAACGCGAATCATTTGGGCAGGAATTTTTCTCCTTCCTTTTTCTTTATAAAAGAAAGAATATTCGTTATTTGATCCTAGGTCATTAGGTATGTTTTACACCAATAAGACTGAGGTCAACAATTCAAGGAGGATTGAATTAATAAATGTTTCTCCGAATTTTATGCTGAGAAATCAATTGATTTATTGCTTCTTATAATCTACATAAATTGCTTTCTTAAAGGCTTTCCAATGCGCATCAGTCATTCTTCCAGGAGTAAAAAGACAAATTCCGGCTGCCCCATTTTCCATAGATTCTTTTATGGCAGCTTCTATTTCTTCAGGAAGCAAACCGTGATTTTCGGGATCAGCTTCACTAGCTTTTTTTTCAGGATTGGGACAAATAAATAATCCACTATAGATCGGTTTGCTATTATTAACAGAGGTTACTGCTTCTTTAGTAACATCCCCGATCCATTTGGTTCCTTCCAAATAAAAATCGTTGTAATTCATGGGGTAGAAGGAATCTAAATTCCACTTATCCCATTCCTGTCTCACCAATTTTTTTGCGATACCCGGACCTGGAAAAACGGCAGCATTAATTTGCTTGTTTTTTGAATGGACCACTTTTGCTAATCGATTCACGAGATCGGTGATCAGGTCATAACGAAATTGTTTCCATTCTTCTACTTGAGAAGGATCTTCAACCTCCTTTATATTAATTCCGGTTTGGTTTTCAAAGTCGGCAACGCATACCTCACAATAACAATAATCAAATCTCGGAAATTCTCTATCCATTACTAAACCGTATTTATCCCATAGTCCACGTGCCAGAATTACGTCAGGAAATCGAATGAAATCCAGGTGAATTCCATCAACTTCATCTACTTCCGCGATACTTCCATAAAGATCTGCTAAAAAATCATAAACTTCTTCTCTATTAGGGCAAAGAAATTGGTAATGATCAACATAGGCGGGTTTATCTTTTGCCGATTCACCCAAACCATTTACAGCATACCATTCATGTTTTAGTTTTGGATTATTATTTTGAACCATTGTTGGAACCCAGGTGTGAAACTCCATACCAGTATTTTTTACTATTTTTCCAACTCGTCTATAAGTTTCAGGTTCATGACCACCATTGTACATGATACCGTCAATTCCTTTTGCTTTTAGATCTTCAAATTGATCTATTAATTCTTTATCGGTCATTTTATCCTTATGACCCATCCATGCGTAAACAGGAATTTTTGATTTTTCTGTACACGAAGTGATCAATAAAGTAAGTACGAAAATCGAGAGAAGCTTATTCATAATTTATTTTTAAAAATTAAACATTAATAACTGTGTGTTTTATTAATAACAGAACTCAGGTTAAATATACATATTTTAATCAACTGATTTATTAATATGATGATAGATCCTTTGTTTTAACCATTGGTATGATCAAAATAAATACAAAGCAAAATACCAAAACTGAAATACTACCAATAACACCAAAATTAGAACCTACAATACCCATAATTGGTGGAATAATTGCACCTCCAACAACAGCCATTACAAGCAATCCGGATATTTCATTGGCTCTGGAGGGCATTTTATTTATTGCAATAGAGAATACAAGTGGAAAAAGATTCCCTGCCCCCAAACCAACGATAAAGATAGCCGTAAGTGCCATGACTTCAGAAGTAGAGAACAAAATTAAAAAGGCCCCGACAATTGCCAAAATTGTTGTGATGACCAGAAAAAAATTCGGTTTAAAAAATTGCAATAAAATGGCTCCCGAAAATCTGCTGATCATCAAGGCTGTGAAATAAATACTAATTCCATAAGAAGCATTTTCCAGACTGAGGCCATGCAGCTTCATTAAAAATCCCTGGATGTTAGAGTTCATTCCTACATCAGCTCCAACTATTAGAAAAATTGCAATTACTATAGCAAGAATAAACTTATCTTTTAATAAACCTATGCAAGACCTAAATGTTGCGGGTGTGTCTGATTTAATCGTCTCATCAATTGTTGTTGCAGAAAGCCAAAAAACAGATAAAAAAGAAACAATAGCATATACCACAAATACCAATCTCCAATCTCCAAATTGCAGCGCCATATACGTTGCAATTATAGGACCAAGTAATGATGTTATGGCCTTAACGAATTGTGACAGACTTAAAAAACTGGAAAGTTTTTCTTTTGGTGTCACCTCCTGTAATAAAGGGTTAGCTGCTACCTGCACGATGGTATTCCCTATACCTATAAAAATAAATGCGGTCAAAATCATAACAAAAGAGTAGCTGAGAAAAGGGAGTAATAATCCAAACAAGGTGATGACAATACCAATTTTCATCATCTTTTTCTTGCCAATTTTGTCTTGTAATATTCCTACAGGAATTGAAAATACAAAGAACCATATAAACACCATAGAGGGAATAAATTGTGCCAATGAATCTGAGAGTTCAAAATCTTTCTGTACATATCCGGTAGATACTCCTACAATATCCACAAAGCCCATTACCATAAACGTTAAAAATACGGGTAAGATCTTACTGATATCAATTTTCTTAGAACTCATTTAATTATTGTTAAAGATTAGTATTTCATCTGTGGTTTGAACCCGATGGTTAATAATTTTCCTGCTCCGCCCATTGTTCAAGTAAGCTGATGCCTTCGTATAAAACACCTGCCGACCCTCTGAAAGTTCCTGACCCTTCAGGTTCATTATCAACAGTATACCATTCATAAAAACCATCATTTTTAACAACTCTTTCGGTCATAGGTTGTATTTGCTCATAAGCTTCCTTAATAAATCCATTTTCAATTAATCCAATGATCATTCTGCCACCAAACCAGGTCCAATCTCCTCCGTTTTGATAACCATAAGGATACATTCCTTTATTTTCAAAGGCCCATACCGGGTAGGGTGGGTACATTGTTAAACCAATCGATCCGGCACCCGATTCCTTTACGTTAGCAATCATTTTAACCAATGAGATCTTTATTTGTTCTTTGCTTAATAATCCGGCTTGGATTGCAACCGCCGTTCCTCCATGATAGTAAATTTCATTTTCATCAAAGTCATCCGGATAAGGAGATTTATCAAGATAAACATGAGGAATGAATTTTGAATTTTTCTCATCCCATAGAATGGTCATTACATTTTTGGCAATATCATCTCTTATTTTTTGCCACTTCTCTTTGGTCTCCGGAATTAACGCTATCATATTGTCCAAGGCGATGAGCATCATTGCATTGTCATAGATATCTACGCAATAATGTGTATCATCTGTAATATATACACCCCAGGGATGGCTGTGTTGAACATCACCCCAATCTGCTGTTGTTGCTCCATAGATTAAACCGAATTTATCTGAAAATCTATAATTCATTAAGAAATCCATAGACATTTCCATACGTTGAGCAACGGTGTATTCTCCAACATTTATATTTAAAAAGTCGGTACGACAGGTTTTATTTATGTATTTATAAACGGCTTGAATCAAAGAACTCTCATGATCCGTTTCAACTGTATTTTTATGTCCACAATAAATTGGTTCCAGATCAGAATATATATATTCGTAGCCTCCTTCAGTAACAACAGCTTTGTCTTTTGGAATAAATCCATCAATGATATTTCCATCATCTCCTTGAAGTCTGAAGAACACCAATAGATTCTCTTCCAGTTCTTTAGACATAAACACTTCAGCAGAAAGTTCAATAAAAGTATTATAATCCCTTATCCATACTTCGCCATAGCCATCACCGGCATTAAATCCGGTTTTGACAACTTCCAAGGCCTTGTTTTTTACAAACTTAAATCCTTCATTAGTTTCTATTTCTTTTGCTAATTTTTCATTTTCTACATTCTTGCTGCAACTAAAAATAATAACAGCAAGTATTAAAATAATTGATCTCTTCATGGGTTTGTATTTATAGTTTTTTGTTGGTCACTTTGAATATCTATATTTATCATTTCTATGGGATTTAACATTTGAGACATGGATATCCTATGTTTATCCTTTACTCGGGTTTGTTTTCATCCAGATAGCTATCGGGAGTCATCTGTAACACCTACATAATTACTCTATCGAATATCAATACTTTGTTATTTATGATTCATACTGTTAGGGTTATCGCAATTCGATTTTTATTTAAATCTGAATTCTCGGGATCCACTAACAAATTAACCAATCTTCTCCTATGACAATCAGGATTCATTCTTTTATCTTTTCTCTTTTTTCTTTTTTCACGCAAAGTCCGCAAAGATTACGCAAAGAATTTATGACTCGTCCTGATTTTTGTTACACTTTTTTGTTAATATTAATATTTAATTACTTTTAAAAATGCTCTTAGTTCGATATTTTCTTCTTTTGATTTAAGAACAAGGATTAACGAATGTTGATTTATGAACTGGTAAAACTTCTCAAATCAGCATTCCTTGTTCGATATTCCTTTTCTTTTGATCTAAGAACAAGCGTGCTCGCTGTAACTGTGACTTAGGATTAACTAATTGACGTTTTTTAACTTCATCACCATTTCACCATTTCACCGTTTCACTGCTCCACCTTTTCCATTAAGGCCATATAAAATCCATCAAAACCGGATTTTTCCGGTGATACTTTATTCTCGTTGATCAATTTAAAATTGGTATTATTTTTTAGGAATTTCTCCACTTGCTTTTCATTTTCAGAAGGGAGAATGGAGCAAGTTGCATAAACTAATTTGCCACCGGTTTTTACCATATTGGAATAAGCAGATAAGATTTCAGCTTGTGTAGTTTTTAGTTTTTCAATAAAATCGGGTTGTAACTTCCA
>DAOUPU010000186.1 GCA_030625995.1 Flavobacteriaceae bacterium | reverse complement strand
TAATCAGGTATTTCATTATTATATTCGGTTTTGTTTTAGCCCTTTCGTCTCTCGGTATCGATTTAAGTAAGTTTAATTTAATGGCAGGAGCGCTTGGATTGGGTATTGGATTTGGATTACAGACCGTTGTTTCTAATTTTATTTCAGGGTTGATATTGGTTTTTGAGAGACCGATCTTACCCGGCGATACGGTTGAGGTTAATAATTTACTTGGAACGGTTAACAGGATAGGCGTTCGCTCATCTACTATAAGTACTTTTGATGGTGCCGAAGTTGTGGTGCCTAATAATAATTTAATTGCCAACGATCTGATAAACTGGACACTTTCCAACAATATAAAACGCGTGGAAATATTAATTGGAACGACATATGGTTCGGATCCGAACGAGATCCTTAAAATTCTTTCTGACGTGGCAAATGAATATAAAGATGCATTAAAAAGCCCGGCGCCAATGGCATTGTTCAGTGAGTTTGGCGAGAGTTCATTAAACTTTAGATTGCTTTTTTGGGTACCTTATGAAATTGGCTTAACGGCAAAAAGCAATGTTGCAATAAACATCTATAACCGATTTAAAGAAATGGGAGTTGAAATTCCTTTCCCACAGCAAGATATTCATATCAAGGATATGCCTGAACTAAACCGAGATGCAAAATTAATATCGAAATCTAATAAAAAAAGTACAGAAGACTCTAAAAGTAACTCTAAACAAATAAAAGAGCCTCTCAAAGAAGATCCACGTACAGAAGAAGATAAGGAAAATTCCTGAAAATTGTAATGAGATCATGGTGTTATACCATATAATCTTCCAAAAAAGTATAGTTTAATTAAGAGTATCCAAAAACCCTAAAACTACTATCCCACAACTAGGATTCTATCATACTGGCGGACGGATTATGGGCTGCTCTAAAGAAGCTACTATCACAAAAAATATATAAGCATTTTAATCCTTCGAAAAATAAATCAATACCTACGGAAAAAAATACTACCCGTTCGTCCTAAGTTTGTCGATTATAAAATAGGAATATCCTTTATTTGACTATTGCTAATCCAGTATTTCTAATGTTCAATCGAAATAATTTTAGTAATGATAATTATTTAATAATAACCTAAATCAAATAAAAATGAAAAAAATTCTACTACTCGGTTTGATGGTTTTTACCATTATTTCCTATTCACAAAAGAAAAAAAACGGAACTATTTACATTGAACACCCAGCGATCGACGTCGTAGAGGCTATGACAAAAGCATTTGTTGAGGGCGATGCTGAAAAAGTGGGCAGCTTTTTAGCAGATGATTTCAAATCCTGGAATGGGACATCTTCGAATAAAGATGCCAAGGCAGGTACCAAAGAAAGTGCTATGAAAAATGTAGGCTGGTGGAACAAAAATGTAGCTTACTTAAGCATTGAGCGTTCCGGAGAGGCATATCCTGATGCCATAGAATATAAAGATGAAGATCAAAAAGATGTTGTTTGGGTACAAACCTGGAATCAACTAAAAGGCGTTCATAATAAGACGGGAGTCAAAATAGACATGCAAATACACCGATTATATACCGTAAATAAGGACAATAAAATTACAATGGTAATTAATTACGGTGATGGTACGGTATGGCAAGAATTAAGACGAAGTTATGCGCCCAGAGAAAATGGAACTGTATACAATCATCATGAGTATATCAACAAAGTAAGAAGAATGATGGCTGCTCTTGAGAATAACGATATGGACACCTTTTATAGTTTTTTTGATGAAAAGGCAACATTTAGTAATATCCACATGCCACCGGGAACAAAAAGCTTGACACTGGAAGAAGAAAAGGAAGGCATGAAAAAAATGCTGGAGAATTATGAGATTACAGCTATTGACGTTCAAGGATACCCTGACTATATAAATTACGAATTGGGTGATGCCAAGGTGGTACAATCCTGGTGGAAAGTAAGAATGACCAGAAAATCGGACAACAAGAAAATAGTTTTCCCTTTATTTTTAATTCATGATTTTAATGACGAAGGAAAAATTACCGGTGATATTGCCTATTATAGTAAATTCTTGATGGAAAAATAAAATAACCATTTCATAAAAAGAGCTGAGATTTCAGCTCTTTTTTTTATGGACTTACCTTATGTATTTGATTTCCATTTACACCCCACACTACCTATCAATATTTAGATAAAACTTAACAAATCCATTTAAAACCTCTGTGAACAAATTCTATGGCTTACCTCTATTTGCAATATATTTTCAAATGCACTTTTGTGGTTGTGAGTGCATGCTTAGGGTAAATGTTATTTCGTTAAAAATGATTGCCACCTATCATTAAAAAATCATCAATAGCAGTACGAAATTTATCCGCAATTTTATATATTGCCATTGCTATCCTCACTAAAAAATCTTTATTCCAATACCTCATGCTCAAAAATACTTGATCATAACTAATGCTCATAAACTCATACTATATGAAATATTATATTTTAACCACATTAATTCTATTTTTTAGCATGTCTCTTTTTGCGCAGGAAACGATTGATCTCCTGACCATATCAGGACGCTATGGCTTTCCCTCGTCCTATGATTCTATTTATGACGGCAAAGCTAAAGAGGTTGGTTTCATGGCAGGCTTGGTTGCCCCGGCCAAAATTTCGGAGAAATCCATTTGGTATACTAGTGTAAACTATTTCTACTTCCATGTTTCTGACAATGAAGAAATGCCAAAAGATATTGTCAATCCAATTAATGTGCACGGAATTATTCTACGTACTGGATTGGTTCAAAAATTTTCAGAAGGTCGTGCTCTTCAGATCTTTTTTTCACCAAGACTAATGTCAGATTTTCATAATATAGATGGAACTCATTTCCAATACGGAGGAATGGTATTGTATGAAAAATTATTCAGCGATCAACTGAAAATGGGTTTTGGAGCAATGTACAATCAGGAATTCTTTGGCCCTTATCTGGTTCCTTTGATAAATTTGAATTGGCATATAAATGATCGCTGGTCTATTACCGGGCTGATACCCGTTTACGCAAAAATAAAATACAAAATAAGTGATCGACTTAATGTAGGATTAAGTCATTTTGGTTTAACTACTACCTACCGTTTGGGAGAAATTGATTATGACGGAGATTATTTGGAACGTAAAAGTATTGACGAGACTCTGTTTGCCAGATATCGTCTTGCAGGTAATATTTATATTGAAGGAAGGTTTGGATATGCTATTGGCAGAAGTTACGCACAATATGAAGCAGATCAGAAAGTAGATTTCAGCCTACCCCTTATTAGTATTGGTGATAACAGAGTGCAAAAAAACGTTTCTTTCCATGATGGACTTATTGCATCTCTAAGATTTGTCTACAGCATACCAATTCCCTGAGAAAATAAAATTATCACGAAATAAGTAAAAATCACACCTTCTAAGAAGATGGTATTGGCTAGCCCCTGCAAGGGGCATCAATTATGTACTGAACTTCCTCTGACTCGTGTTGACCGGTTTTTATTAATTGCTTTCTTTTCTCGCAGATGACGTAGACCTGTCTTATCGGCAGACAGGTTTTATTGATTTCACAGAGTGAATTCAATTGAAAAAAATCCTTGTTCCTAGTTCTCAAAATTGTTATCTGGTATTGTGGGTATCAAGGCATAGCCGTCAGAACATGACCACCAACAAAGCAGGTGGTTTTTCAAAGAGAAATAAAAATTGCATCTTTTTATAAAGTTGCTTTAGATTAGCTACTGATAAAGGCTTCGACAACATCCTTTTCTGTTTTGAAAAGCTGAAATTCAAAGGATAAGAATGGGTATTGATCAGGTTTTCCTATATTTATATGTGATTTTTAAAAAAAAACCTGCATAATTAACTTCTTATGGAAATATGAGCGGGTAATTAATTGAAGAGATAAAACACCATTATTCTAATTTAAAAAGCTAGGTACCATGGAAACAGTAAAAAATGTATTGATTACCGGTGTAACAGGAAAACAGGGAGGAGCTGTTGCTCGGAATTTGATAAATGAAAATGTTAAAGTATTTGGTTTATCAAGAAGTACAAATTCCGACAGGGCTAAGGAATTTAGCAAGATTGGAGTACAGATATTAGAAGGAGATCTGGATGATCTTTCTTCTTATAAATCCCATTTAGAAAATATAGATACTGTATTCTTTGTCCAAGCTTTGGAGCAAGGAGATGAAAGTGAAATAAAACAGGGAAAAATGTTTATTGCCGAAGTTAAAAAACAGGGGATAGAACATATGGTATATTCGTCCGTTTTGGGTGCTGATTTAAAAACAGGAGTCCCCCACTTCGACAGCAAAAATGAGTTAGAAGAATATATCAAACAAAATGATATCACCTATACTATATTAAGACCTGCTTCCTTCAATGAGAATTTCTTAAACCCTGAGATCACTAAAAGAATTCTAAAAGGAAAGTTGGTAATGCCTTTAAATAAAAATGTAATACAACAATACATCAGTACGGACGATATAGGTAAAATAGCAGCTCAGGTAATAAATAACCCGGAGAACTATAAAAATAAAACTATTACCATAGCCACCGATGAAAAAAACTTAGTTGAAGTTGCAGAAATTTTTTCACAGGTATTAAACAAAAAGATCACTTATCAGAAATTACCCGGCATTATAACCTGGCTGGTTATGGGCAAAGATCTACGTAAAATGTTTACTTATATGAATAAAAATAATTTTAGAGCAGTAGAAGACATTGATGCCCTAAAAAATGAGTTCCCGGGTCTGGGTGATTTAAATCAATGGGTTGCTAATCAATTTAAGAACAGCTTTTAAAGTTCAACTTTTTGCAAAGAACCAGAATAAAATAAGACAATAAAAGTCAATTCATCAAATATTCCATATTTATATGCCATAGGTAATATTGTATTACAAGCTCTATCTACACGAACAAGATTACCAATTAGCCTCTCGTCAATTTTTCATTGGGAAATAAAAATAGCACGTTCGGACAGAAATTACCTACCCTCGTCCTAAATCGATTGCCAATAGTGTTAAGGTTG
>DAOUPU010000090.1 GCA_030625995.1 Flavobacteriaceae bacterium | reverse complement strand
AAAACAAATCCAATCAGTGAGTTAAGGTCAAATTTCTTTTCTTCCATCTATATAAATTATCTTTCTAAAAAATTTGTTTTATCTTTTTTAAAACATTCGGCAAATGTAGTAAAAACAAGGAAAATATTAGTCTCTTTCAAGCTTATCTTTAAAAATAAACATCAATATAATAGGAAGGGCTAATAAGATGATCAATAATCTATTTTGCATGATTATTTGAGGAAAGAGAAGTATGGTCAAAACATAACCACCGATAGCACCGCCAAAATGAGCACTATGCCCAATATTTCCCCAATTCTTTTTCATGCCGAACATAGAATATAACAAATAGGCAACCCCGAAAACATATCCGGGAATTGGTATTGGAATAAAGAACATGTACAAATTCATACCCGGATTGAGCATAATAGAGGCATAAATAACACCCATTACGGCTCCTGAGGCCCCAACTGCACTATAATAGGGGTCATTTTTATGAAAATTTAACGACAATAAGTTTCCGGCTATCAATGAACCGAAATATATTACTAAGAATTTAATAATTCCAAGATGGAAAATAACAGCATCAGCAAAAAAATAAAGGGTAAGCATGTTAAATAGCAAATGCGTCTGATCCACGTGTAAAAACCCGGAAGATAATAATCTGATTTTCTCTCCTTTGCGAATAGGTGCTATCTGAAATTTGAATTTTTCAAAAAACAATCTATCCTTAAATCCTTTTAATGAGAACAATACGTTGGCAATTATTATCAATAAGACTACTTTATCTATTTTATCCATGGACTGAAATTATTTTGCTCAAAGATAAAATTATATGCGATATTTGCTGCACAATTCCCACCAAATGCAATTATTAATTTACAGCTTGATATATCCCTTAATTTGGATTCTATCTGTTCTACCATTACGTGTTTTATATTTTCTATCCGATATTATTTATGTGCTCCTGTATTACATTATAGGTTACCGTAAAAAAGTAGTCAGACATAATTTAAAATTGTCTTTTCCTGAAAAATCTGCAAAAGAATTATTAAAGATTGAAAAAAAATCATTCCATCATTTTATAGATATTTTTATGGAAATGATAAGATCATTTAGTATTAGTAAAAGAGAAATAGCAAAAAGAATTATTATTGAAAATCCGGAACTTATCAATAATTATATCAATAATAATAAAAGTGTGGTCGTATTATCATCACATCATGCCAATTGGGAATGGTCTCCATACTTGATGGATCAATTGGTTAATTGTAAAGCTTATGCGGCATATACAAAAATTGGAAATAAATATTTTGACAAAAAGATAAAAAGCTCTCGAACCAAATTTGGTGCAAATTTTGTGCCTACTAAAGAAATTATCGATTTGATGCAAAGAAATGAAGATAAAAATATTTCGGCTATTTATGGCTTTTTAGGAGATCAATCTCCACAATTGAAGAAAACCTATTACTGGAATAATTTTATGGGTATAAGAGTACCAATAATAACTGGTGCTGAAATGCTGGCAAAAAGATTTGGCTACCCAGTGGTTTATTTACAAACAGATCTAATTAAAAGAGGATATTATAAGTCTGAATTCATCGACCTAACGAAAGACCCTCGAAAATTTCCAGACTACCAAATAACCGATATGTTCATAGAACTGTTAGAAAAACAAATAAAAGCAAACCCCGAGTACTATTTTTGGACACATAAAAGGTTCAAACATATGGGGAAGGAAAAAGAAGCTGTAGTATCTAAAGCAAAAAGTGTATCATAAGAGTCCATTAGATTCTTCCTTACCGTAAACAAAGGTAGGTTGAGCGACTTCTGATGCCAAGATTGTTTTACAAAAAATTATGTGAGATATTTATAAAATTTAATAAAACAATGCAATTAATTATTTACATTCTGACATATCCATTGATTTGGTTTCTCTCCATTTTACCTCTACGCGTTTTATATTTTATATCAGATATCATTTATATTCTTCTCTATGATATTATTGGTTACCGAAAAAAAGTAGTGAGGTTTAATTTAAAATTGTCCTTTCCAGAAAAATCTGCAGAAGAATTATTAAAAATTGAAAAAAAATCATTTCATCATTTTATAGATGTTTTTATGGAAATGATAAAATCATTCAGTATTACTAAAAAAGAAATTGCCAAACGAATTATTATCGAAAACCCGGAACTTGTCAATAATTATCTCAATGATAATAAGAGTATAATTGTAACTTCATCTCATCATGCAAATTGGGAATGGGTTCCTTATCTGATGGATCAGTTGATTGACAGCACAGCCTACGGCGCCTATACAAAAATTGGTAATAAGTATTTTGACAAAAAAATAAGAAGCTCGAGAAGTAAATTTGGTGCGAATTTTGTTCCTACCAATGAATTTATAGCTCTAATGCAAACAAATGCAGATGAAAATAAAAATGCTATTTATGCTTTTTTATGCGATCAATCTCCGCAATTAAAAAAAACATATTACTGGAATAATTTTATGGGTATAAGAGTCCCGATAATCACTGGCCCTGAAATGCTGTCAAAAAGATTTGACTATCCCATAGTTTATTTAAAAACTGATCTCGTTAAACGAGGTTATTACAGGTCTAAAATTATTGAACTGGCTAAAAACCCTAAAGAGTTTACGGATTATCAGATAACGGATATGTTCTTAGAAGTGTTAGAAAAACAAATAAGAGCAAACCCGGAATACTATTTTTGGACACATAACAGGTTCAAACATATGGGGAAGGAGGAGATAAAAGAAAAAAGATCAAACCTGCCTGCCGGCAAGGCAGGGAAAAAAAGAATAAAGAGAAAAGAACAAAGAGAAAAGAGAAGAGACTGAAGACTGAAGACTAATAAATGAAAAAAAATTAAGATCCTCCTATTAATCGATTAAGGTTAGTAACCGTATTCCAGTTTCTGGAGGTTGCCTTTAGCTTTAACTTGTTTTCAAAATAATTATTGGTAACCTTGGTTCTTCCAGCGCCATTGACATAATACATATAAATAGCCTTGTTTAACAATATCATTTTTTCTTGAAAATTCGGGTTGTTTTTTATCAGATCAAACTTATCAGGATCTGGATTCTCTTTTAGAAAAACGACATACATCTTTTTGGTATCCAAACACTTATCCTGGATGAATTGGTTATTTTTATATACATCTCTAAAAGAACCGGCAGATAATACGAAAACCTCAATATCACAACCAAATACCTCAAGAATTTTTAACTTTAACTCAATTTCAATTGAAGAAATATCCTCACGTATTGTTGAGAATACCACATTTCCACTTTGTAAATAGGTTGTAGGATCAGGAAAGTTCAAAGTTATAAATAAAGCCTTCAGGTCAGCCATTAAAATCTTATTCGATCCCCCAACGTTGATACCTCTCAGAAGTGCTACGTAAATATTCATTTTTTAAACCAGCTCTTAACAAGTTCTTTTTCATATTTATGATCCGATTTATGGACGAATTCGTTAGTTTGAGCGTTGTATTGATAATCATTTTTCCAACTTTCAATATTCTCCGCTAACTCTCTTATACTATCACATATAAAAGCAACCTCCTCATTTGTACTTGTTGGATGTATGGACATCCTGATCCATCCCGGTCTTTCTATTAAACAGCCTTCATCAATTTTTTTAATCAAATCACTGGATTCCTGCTGATCAACATGCAGTAAAAAGTGCCCATAGGTTCCGGCACAGGAACAACCCCCTCTTGTTTGAATACCAAACCGATCGTTCAAAATCTTTACACCCAGGTTATAATGCATGTCCTCTATATAAAAAGAAAAAACACCCAATCTGTTTTCATGTCGTTTTGCTAATAGCACTAAGTTATCAATGGATTTTAATTCTTTAAATATGTGCTTGTTGATCTCTTCTTCTCGATTGTGAATATTTTCGATTCCCATTTCCTCCTTCAACCTTATTGTCAAAGCAATCTTAATTGTTTGTAAAAATCCTGGTGTTCCACCGTCTTCGCGTGTTTCAATATCATCAAGGTATCTATGTTCACCCCAGGGGTTTGTCCAATTTACCGTTCCTCCTCCGGGATTGTCCGGAATCATATTGTGATAAAGATCTTTATTGAAAATTAAAACACCCGAAGTTCCAGGCCCTCCCAGAAATTTATGTGGCGAAAAAAAGATAGCATCCAAATAAGCTTCTTTGTCCTCCGGGTACATATCAATTTTTACATAGGGTGCCGAACATGCAAAATCAACAAAACATACTCCCGAATTTTGATGCATTATTTTGGCAATTCTATGATAATCCGTTTGTATCCCCGTAACATTAGAACATGCTGTTACCGAGGCAATCTTCATGGTTTTGTTCTTGTATTTATCCAGCAGTCCTTGCAAACTATCATAATCTACCAACCCTCTTTCGTCAAACGGAATAATTTCAACATCAGCAATTGTTTCCAACCAAGATGTCTGGTTGGAGTGATGTTCCATATGTGTAATGAATACTACCGGTCTTTGATCATCAGGAATCGCAGCTGCCAATTCTCTCAGATTTTCAGAAATTTTTAATCCGAGAATACGTTGAAATTTATTAATTACACCGGTCATACCAGTTCCCTCGGTAATCAGTACACAATCCTCCTTCGCATTTACGTGTTTTTTTATTATTTTTCTGGCTTCATGATAGGCTAAGGTCATTGTCGAACCGGAAAATGTTGTTTCTGTATGGGTGTTAGCAACATAGGGACCAAAGTTATTTAACATTTTTTCTTCTATTGGAAGATATAACCTCCCACTTGCAGTCCAATCTGCATAAACAATTTTCTTTCTTCCAAAGGGAGATTGAAATGTTTGTTCAATACCTACTATGTTCTTTCTGAATTTTTTAAAATGTTGTTCTAAGTTCATATTAAATGTCTGCTATTTCATTTATTTCATGCATAATTCTTTCTGCTAAATTATCTGCATTCATCTGAGAGGTGCTTTCTGTATAAACACGAATGATTGGTTCTGTATTGGATTTTCTTAAATGCACCCACTCCATTTCAAAATCGATCTTAACTCCATCAATAGTAGATACTTCCTCCTCTTGATATTTAGCTGCCATTTTATTTAATATTTTATCCACATCAATTTGAGGGGTCAACTCAATCTTATTTTTACTCATAAAATAACTTGGATAACTATCTCTAAGTGCTTTACACGATATTTCAAGCTTCGCCAATTGTGTCAAAAATAGGGCAACACCTACGAGAGAATCACGACCATAATGAGAAGTCGGATAGATAATCCCTCCATTTCCTTCTCCTCCTATTATGGCATTATTCTTTTTCATTAATTCCACTACATTCACTTCTCCAACAGCACTTGCTTCATAATTTCCACCATGTTTACGAGTTATGTCTCTCAATGCTCTCGATGAAGATAAATTAGATACAGTATTTCCCGGGTTTTGAGACAATACATAATCCGCACAGGCCACTAAGGTATACTCTTCTCCAAAGATAGAACCATCTTCACATACTAAGGCCAGTCTATCAACATCAGGGTCTACAACAATACCAAAATCAGCCTCTTCCTTCACTACCAATGCAGAAATATCACCAAGGTGCTCTTTTAATGGTTCCGGATTATGTGGGAACTCTCCGTTAGGCTCACAATACAATTTTACACAATTTACTCCTAATCTGTCTAAGAGTTCCGGAATCACAATTCCACCGGTGGAATTTACCGCGTCTACAACAACTTTAAAATTAGCAGATCTGATTGCGTCTATATCAACCAGTTCTAAACTTAATACTTCGTCAATATGACGATCCATAAAATTTTTCTTCTTTTTGTAAATTCCCAGGTTATCGACTTCTTCAAAAGTTAAATTACCACTTTCTGCAATCTCCAATATTTTAGCCCCATCAGCTCCATTTAAAAATTCACCTTTTTCATTTAATAATTTAAGTGCATTCCATTGTTTGGGATTATGTGAAGCCGTAATTATAATTCCTCCATTGGCTTTTTCCAATGGAACTGCAATCTCCACCGTAGGTGTTGTTGAAAGCCCAAGATCGATCACATCAATTCCAAGACCAACCAGCGTATTTGCAACTAAAGAACTTATCATTTTACCAGAAATACGGGCATCTCTTCCTATAACAACAATCATCTTTTCTGCCTTCGGGTTTCTTTGTATTAACCAAGTTCCATAGGCTGATGCAAATTTTACAGCGTCCAGTGGTGTTAAATTATCACCAGTTTTACCCCCTATTGTCCCTCTTATTCCAGAGATTGATTTTATTAAAGTCATAACGATTTTTTATTTGCCACAAAGATACTTTTTTCCAAGGAAAGATAACCAATTTGATTTTCCTAAAGATTCCAATTAGGTACTCCTACCTGAACTATCAAATGTTCTTAATATAATTATAAATAAAAACAAAAAAAACCGTCACCACAAAGGGAGACGGTTTAAAATTTCAAGAAATATCAGGCTTATTTACCCTTCGATTCCATTTGTTTTTTTAGATCTGCAAGACCAGAAATATCACCCAGCGTAGTTTTTTCAGCAGAATCTGCTTTTTTCTGTGCGGCTTTTATATTCTTTTCTTCCTGAGCTTTGAATATTGATGAGTGCGATACCACCAATCTTCTGTACTCCTTATTAAATTCTAAAACTTTGAAATCGAGAGTTTCCCCTTTTGCGATTTTAGTTTTATCTTCTTTATCCATATGACGTCCGGGAACAAAAGCTTCCACACCATCTTCAAAAGTAACAATCGCACCTTTATCAGTTATTTCTTTTACAGTACCACTGTGTACAGAGTTAATTTGATAAATTTCTTCATGTTTATCCCAAGGGTTTTCAGTAGTCTGCTTATGACCTAAGTTTAATTTACGTCCTTCTACATCTAACTCAAGAACTTCGACATCCAAGGAATCGCCAACTTTTACAAAATCAGATGGATGTTTTACTTTTTTAGTCCAAGATAAATCGGAAATATAAACCAATCCGTCAATTCCCTCTTCTAATTCAACAAATACACCAAAATTGGTATAATTTCGTACTGTACCAGTATGTTTAGATCCAACAGGGTATTTAGTAGTAATATCTGTCCATGGATCTGGTTGTAACTGTTTGATCCCTAGTGACATTTTTCTCTCGTCACGATTTAATGTCAGGATAACCGCTTCTATTTCATCGCCAACTTTAACAAAATCCTGAGCAGAACGTAAATGCGTTGACCAGGACATTTCAGAAACGTGAATCAATCCTTCAACACCTTTGCTAACTTCAATAAAAGCACCGTAATCTGCAATAATTGCAACCTTACCTTTTACTTTATCTCCAATTTTTAAATTTTCATCTAAAGCATCCCAAGGATGTTTGCTTAATTGTTTTAATCCTAATTGGATTCTAGTTTTCTCATCGTCAAAATCTAAAATTACAACGTTTAATTTTTGATCAAGCTCAACAATCTCACTTGGGTGATTTATTCTACTCCAAGATAGGTCGGTAATATGAACTAATCCATCTACTCCTCCAAGATCAACAAATACACCATAAGAAGTTATGTTCTTAACAATACCCTCAAGTACCTGACCTTTTTCTAATTGACCGATAATTTCTTTTTTCTGTTCTGCTAAATCAGCTTCGATAAGTGCTTTGTGAGAAACAACAATGTTTTTAAACTCATGATTAATTTTCACAACTTTGAATTCCATGTTTTTATCAACGAACTGATCGTAATCTCTAATTGGTTTAACGTCAATTTGTGAACCTGGTAAGAATGCTTCAATTCCAAAAACATCAACAATCATTCCTCCTTTTGTTCTACACTTCACATAGCCCGTAACAATTTCTTGTGTCTCGTGTGCTTTATTAACTCTATCCCAAGCTTTAATTACTCTAGCTTTTCTATGCGACAAAACCAATTGACCAGTACTATCTTCAAGCTTATCAACTTTTACTTCAACAGTATCCCCTACCTTTAGATTAGGATTATATCTGAATTCATTTAGTGAAATAACACCTTCCGATTTTGAATTAATATCGATAATCGCTTCTCTATCGGTCAATCGAACAACAGTACCATCAATTACCTGACGTTCTTCAACAAATCCAACAGTATTTTCTAAAGCTTTTTCAAACTCTACTAATTTTTCTTCATCAACGGCTTCAATTCCTTCTTCATATTTTTGCCAATCGAAATCGGCTAAAAATTCTTCCGGATCTACCTTTGTTTCAGCAACAACTTCCTCTTTGATTTCCTCGATCACAACAGGAGCTTCTTCCTTGTCCTCTTTCTTTTTCGATTCAACAGGAGCTTCTTCCTTGTCCTCTTTCTTTTTCGATTCAACAGGAGCTTCTTCCTTGTCCTCTTTCTTTTTCGATTCAACAGGAGCTTCTTCCTTGTCCTCTTTCTTTTTCGATTCAACAGGTTTCTTTTTCTCTTCCTTTTTGGCTTCAGCGGGTACCTTATTCTTCTCTGCCGCAACCACTACTTCTTCTTTTACTTCTTCTTTAATCACTTCTTTCTTTGTTTCTTTTGTAACAGCTTTTTTAACTGCCTTTTTTGGTTCCTTTTCAGCTACATCCTTAACCTCTTTTTCTACAACCACTTCGTATGCAGATTCGGCGCCCAATTCTTTTACCAATAAATAATAAAAAATAGCTCTGTATTTCTTTTTATTAGAACTACCCATTATTTCGATAACAGAATTTATAGCAGCGTCTAATTTTTCGCTGTCTTCAAAACCAAGTTTTTTAATTAGGAAATTTTTCTTTACGGTTTCTAATTCTGATTTTTGAGAACTAGAAACAAGTTCTGCATCTTCTTTGTAAATAGATGGTCCAACACCTTTGGTAACCATTCTAAACAGATCTGCTTCAACTTTTATACCTAGCTTTT
>DAOUPU010000041.1 GCA_030625995.1 Flavobacteriaceae bacterium | reverse complement strand
ATAGTGTTGGTGTCTCCATCTGGTAAACCAATGAATAGAGAATCTGATTTGATCGATGTT
Source organism: Flavobacteriaceae bacterium (assembly GCA_030625995.1). GTDB lineage: Bacteria > Bacteroidota > Bacteroidia > Flavobacteriales > Flavobacteriaceae > Lutimonas. The sequence continues at coordinate 15,331 of DAOUPU010000041.1, read as the reverse complement.
TGGTTCGATTCAGGTGCGATGCCATATGCACAATGGCATTACCCTTTTGAAAATGCTGAAAAAATAGATAAAAATAAATTTTTCCCTGCTGATTTTATAGCTGAGGGCGTTGATCAAACGAGAGGTTGGTTTTATACCTTACATGCCATTGCTGTTATGAATTTTGACAGTATAGCATATAAAAATGTAGTATCCAATGGATTAGTATTGGATAAGCAAGGGAAGAAAATGTCCAAGCGATTAGGCAATGCTATTGATCCTTTTATTACTATGGAAAAGTATGGTCCTGATGCCACGCGATGGTATATGATTTCTAATGCAAATCCATGGGATAACTTAAAATTTGACATAGACGGTATCGAAGAGGTTAGAAGAAAATTCTTCGGAACAATTTATAATACATATTCTTTTTTCACTTTATATGCCAACATAGACAATTTCACCTATGAAGAACCTGAAATAGCTATTGGAGATAGACCGGAAATTGACCAGTGGATTTTGTCAGAATTAAATACATTGGTGGATAATGTGGAGAAGTTTTATGAAGATTACGAACCTACAAAAGCAGCTAGAGCGATCCAGGATTTTGTAACTGAAAATTTGAGTAATTGGTATGTTAGATTGAGTAGAAGAAGATTTTGGAAGGGTGAATATCAACACGATAAAATTTCTGCTTATCAAACCTTGTATACTTGCTTGATCTCTATAGCTAAATTAGCGTCACCCATTGCTCCATTTTATATGGATAACTTGTATAGAGATTTAACAAAAAACACTTCCAAAGATAGATTTAGTTCAGTACATTTGGGAAAATTTCCAAAAGCTGATAGTTCGTTAATAAATGGGAGCTTAGAGCGTAAAATGCAGAAGGCTCAAGCCATATCATCAATGGTATTATCCTTGCGTAAAAAGGAAATGATCAAAGTACGTCAGCCATTGCAGAGGATTATGATTCCTGTAATGGATCAAAATGATAAAAATGATATAGAAGCTGTATCAGATTTGATAGCTTCAGAGGTGAATGTAAAGAAAATTGAACTGATTGACGATGCTTCGGGAATATTGATCAAAAAAATTAAACCAAATTTTAAAATTTTAGGTCCGAGATTTGGTAAAAATATGAGGTTCGTTACAACGGCAATTCAAGGTTTAACAGAAGTCGATATAGCAAGATTAGAAAAGGAAAATGAATTGGCTATCAATATCGAAGGAAGAACAGAAATCATTACGTTGGACGATGTTGAAATATCAACTCAGGACATTGAAGGTTGGTTAGTTGCCAATCAAGGCAATTTAACAGTAGCTTTAGACGTTTCAATATCAGAAGAGCTCCGTAACGAAGGAATTGCAAGAGAATTGATAAATAGAATTCAAAACTTGCGAAAGGAAAATGGATTTGAAGTTACGGATAGAATTAATTTATATATTGAAAAAGATGGTATAGTTGATGCGGCGGTGGCATCCAATGCAACCTATATAAAAAATGAAACATTGACCAAAGAATTGTATTTAAAAGAAGAAATTAATAATGGAAGTAGTATTGTTTTTGATGATGTAAATACAATGCTATTATTAGAAAAAGTTTAAAAAGATGAGCGACACGAAAGTAAGATATTCCGACAAGGAATTAGAAGAGTTTAGGGGAATAATCGAAGAAAAGATCAGTAATGCTGAGAATGATTTAGCACTTATTGAAAGCACTTATAAGAATGACAGTAATAATGGCACTGACGACACGTCACCAACATTCAAGGCATTTGAAGAAGGTTCGGAGACAATGTCTAAGGAAGCTAATGTTCAATTAGCAATTCGTCAGGAAAAATTTATTCGCGATCTGAAAAATGCAATTTTAAGAATAGAAAATAAATCTTATGGTATCTGCCGTGTTACAGGTGCTTTAATTCTAAAGGAACGATTGAAATTGGTTCCTCATGCAACGTTGAGTATTGAAGCAAAAAATCAGCAACACTAAAAATTTTAGAAACTTTGTTTTTAAGAGAGGATTAAGTCTTTTAATCCTTTTGCTTTTTAATGCCAATTTTTTCGCTCAAAAAATCATTGAAAAATCATTAATAACTAAGGCTACAAGCTTTATTTTTGAATTTGATATTATAGATCAAATTATTATTGATGAATCACAAAGCAGTAATGAAGTTACAGTCTCTGCAGAAAGTGTGGAAAGTTATGTTCCTAATTTTATTCTGGAAGAAAAAGACGGAAGCGTATTAATAAAAAGTATTGAACTTGGATTTGACAGAGATGATGAGCTTAATAAAGTGTGTAAAGTTCAACCTCTTTATACAACCTTTAAGATCACTATTCCAAAGGGTAAAAATGTTTTTATAAGCTATGTTGACGGAAATTTTTATTTGAATAACTTTGGTGGGAATTTAAAATTGATCTTGAATGACGGTATTGTAAATTTAAATCATTTTTTGGGATCAGTGGATGTGAAATTGAACGGAGGTAATGTTTATTGCACGAAAATACAGGACACAAAAGTTGATATTAGTTCCAATAGAGGCATAGTAATATCCAGTCTCGTATTAAATAATTCTTTACAGAAGTCCAATCAACTAAAGGGAGTATATGGGCGGAATTTGAATAAGCTAAGCGTAAATGCCATTACCGCCAATATTCATTTAAAATAGATTTGAATTTATAATAATATCATATAGTTTTAAAATTAATCCATTGAAAAAAGCAATCTTTATAATATCCATAGTTCTCTTGATTGATCAGATGACGAAAATTTATATCAAGACTCACTTTGTTTTAAGTGAAGAAATAAAAGTTTTTGGATTGGATTGGTTTCGTATTCATTTTCTAGAGAATAATGGCATGGCCTGGGGTAAGGAATTTGGAGGTAAATCAGGTAAGCTTTTCCTATCATTATTTCGTTTGGCAGCAATAACCGGCATCGGTTATTGGTTGTATGGAGCTATAAAAAACAAGATGTCGAGCACATTGATCGTGGCTATTTCATTGATATTTGCGGGAGCATTAGGAAATATAATTGATTCTGTTTTTTACGGTGTTTTTTTTAGTGACAGTTATAGGAAAATTGCAACATTTTTGCCAGATGAAGGTGGATATGCTTCAGTTTTTCATGGTAAAGTTGTAGACATGATATATCTACCTGTGGTAGATACAGTCATGCCAGATTGGATTCCAAGTGTTGGTTTTGATTTTCCGGAATGGATTCCGTTATTTGGCGGAAAACATTTTTCAATATTTGAAAACAGGCACTTTACATTTTTTGACCCTGTGTTCAATATTGCAGATTCAGCTATAAGTATTGGTGTAGGATTACTTATTCTTTTCAATAAAAAAACTTTTCCAAAAAAAGAAAAAGTTGATTAATTGGCATCCCGTTTTTTTAAGTCATCTATAAGTTGAACCAAATTCTCAATTTCTACATGATCCATGATTACAATTTTGTACCACTTATTTTGATCATTGTGTTGATCCGGAACCAAATCATATTTTAAAGCAATTTCAGTTGGTATATATTCAGAATGAATAGTAACTATATTCATTTTTGGTTCTCTGAAATATTTAATATCAATTTCATCTAACTGTTTACATAGCCAATCAGTACGCATCAATAAGATACTGATTTTTTCATACCAGCCATTTGGTCCATAGGTGAATAATATCATGTAAACAGCAACAGCATTCGAACCAGATCGACTTCCGCAAAGCGTTAAATCCATACCCTCAATATATTCAGCTTCCTTGGTCAAAACATTTTCTATAAGCCCTTTCCTACAAATAAAAATACCTGTTCCATAAGGAGATTGAAGCATTTTATGAGCATCAATGGTGATAGAACTAATTTTTGAATTGGTAAAATCGATCTTTGATTTTTCATTGCTAAAAGGATAAACAAATCCACCATATGCACCATCAATATGTAGTTTATAAGTTAGGTTGAATTTATCCATCAGGTCAGTATAAACGTTAGGATCATCAACCGATCCAAACATGGTCGTTGCCATATTAGCTATCACAATAAAATATTTCTTACCTGTTCCAACAGCTTTTTTAACGATCTCTTCAAGAGCGAGTTCATCTATTGTTCTACTTTCAAAATCAACAGGAATTGTTAGTAGATCTATACTTAGTAAATTCGCTCCCTTAGGAATAGAATAATGAGTATCCTGTGACGCTAAGATGACAATGTCATTATTTTTGGCATTAAATTTATTTTTGAAATAATTTCTAAATACCCACATTGCCTGTATATTAGCCTCGGTTCCTCCGGGAGCAATATAACCGTCAAATTCTTCGGACCTGCATTTGAAAACATCAACGGCAAGAACATTAAGAACCTCGCGTTCAATTTCTTGTGTTCCTTTAAATGCTTTCTCAGATGTGCCGTAAGTATGACAACCAATGTGGTTTGGATTGGCTACAAAAGTTTTTAAAGTTGGAGCATCTACTAGGAAGGGCGCATTAGTATAAAAAACCTTATCATCTAATTTAGAGGCAGGATAACCCAATGAAGAATCTTTAGAAAAATCAACATTTTCAAGAAGTGCTTTTTCTATTCTATCTTGAAGTTTTTTCTGACTAAATTTTTTCCAATATTTCATTTGTTTAAAATTTTATAATTAATTAACAACTAGATAATTAAAAATTTTAGTTCAACTGGAACCACTACGTTCTCACATGAACTTATTTTAATCATTTCCTTTTTTGAAATAATTGATTAAATTTATTCATGTTCGTTTCATAAAATTTATATTTATAAAAACGTAATTTTAGTCGGTAAATTTACGATTAATAAAATAATAAAAACATCATTTTCAAGACTTGAATTTATCAGTACAAATAAAATCCTTGCCTTCGCTACCGGGAGTATATCAATACTATGATATCGATGGTAAAATATTATATGTGGGTAAAGCAAAAAATTTAAGGAAAAGAGTTGCCTCTTACTTTACTAAGAAACATGAGAACGGGAAAACAAGAGTGCTGGTGAAGAAAATAGCCTCTATTAAACACATTGTTGTCGAAACTGAATCGGATGCACTTTTATTAGAGAATAACTTAATTAAAAAGTACCAACCAAGGTACAATGTATTGTTAAAGGATGATAAGACCTATCCATGGATTTGTATAAAAAAAGAACCGTTTTCAAGGGTTTTTTTAACAAGAAAACTTATAAAAGACGGCTCTGATTATTTTGGCCCGTTCACCTCCGTAAGAACCTCAAGGGCATTATTGTCGTTGATAAAGGAATTATATCCCTTACGAACTTGTAATTATAAGTTGTCGCCAGAGAATATTGAGAATAAAAAATACAAGATTTGTTTAGAATATCACATTAAAAATTGCAAAGGCGCATGTGAAGGAAAACAATCAGAACAGGATTACAAAGGTGATATTGCAGAGATAAAAAATATCCTTAAGGGCAATTTCAAATCAGCATTACAAAAATTTGAAACTCTAATGCATGATTTTGCATCCAGATCAGAATTTGAAGAAGCTCATAAAATTAAAGAAAAACTGGAAAGTTTAGTTAATTATCAAGCGAAATCGACCATTATAAACCCCAAAATAACTGATGTGGACGTTTTTTCTATAATTTCTGATGAGACCGTGGCTTATATCAATTATATGAAAATTTCCAATGGTGCAATTATTCAATCCAATAATATTGAAATTAAAAAGAAATTAGATGAAGAGGATAAAATGTTATTAGAACTTGCCATTATTGAGATAAGACAGAGATTTCAATCATTGACAAAAGAAATTTATGTACCATTCGCGGTTGAAGTTGGAGACGAAATTAAGGTTTCGGTTCCAAAACTTGGAGATAAGAAAAGAATTGTTGATTTATCTATTCGAAATGCGAAATTTTATCGCCATGAGCAATTCAAACAAATTCAAATTATTGACCCGGACAGACATGCGAATAGAATAATGAAACAAATGCAAAAAGATTTGCGTCTGAATGAAGAACCACGTCATATAGAGTGTTTTGATAATTCCAATATCCAAGGTACGCATCCGGTCGCAGCATGTGTTGTGTTTAAGAATGGAAAACCAAGTAAAAAAGATTACAGACATTTCAATATTAATACTGTTGTAGGTCCGGATGATTACGCTTCCATGGAGGAGGTAATTCATCGGAGATACAAACGATTATTAGATGAAGGCCAAAACTTACCACAACTCATTGTAATTGACGGTGGTAAAGGGCAGTTATCTTCATCGATAAAAAGTCTAGAAGTGCTTGGGCTTCGAGGTAAGATTGCCATCATTGGAATTGCTAAAAGATTAGAGGAAATTTATTACCCGGGAGATTCAATACCTATGTACTTAGATAAGAAATCAGAAACTTTAAAGATTATTCAGCAGTTGCGAAATGAAGCCCATCGATTCGGAATAAATCATCATAGAAATAAACGAAGCAAAAGTGCTATTCAATCAGAATTATCAAAGATTGATGGTATTGGAGAGAAAACAATCTTAAAACTACTCAAAAAATATAAATCGGTTAAAAGGATTAGAGAATTATCTCTGGATGATTTGGAAAAATTTATCAATAAGGACAAGGCGAACAAAGTATTCAGTTATTTTGCCAAACTTAAGTAGAAATATTAGGTATATTTACAAGGGGAATATCTGGTTAAAAAATTGCAAACCAATGTGGTATATGAAATTTTCGTTTTTTTTTATTTTTTTATTTTTATCAATCCAAAGTTTTTCTCAAGAAGAGATTAGGATTGAAAAAGATGTAAAAGTAGGTCTTGTTCTGAGTGGTGGTGGAGCCAAGGGATATGCTCATGTAGGTGTGTTGAAAGTTTTGGAAGAAAACGGAATCAGGGTTGATTATATTGCCGGAACAAGTATGGGTGCAATAATTGGCGCCTTATATGCATCGGGTTATAGCGCACAGGAGTTAGATTCATTAATACATGTTCATGATTTTTCAACCTTGACGAAAGATGAGGTGCCTAGAGAAGCCTATTCTTTTTATCAAAAGGAAAATAAAGGGAAGTACGCTATCAGCTTACCAATGAATAAATGGAAAATTGGATTGCCCAAATCAATTTCAAAGGGTCAAAATATTTTTAATTTATTATCGCAATTAACGGAACACGTCCATCAGGTAGAAGATTTCAGCAAATTACCAATTCCGTTCTTTTGTATTGCCACAGACCTGGAAACTGGTGAAGAAGTTGTCCTGGATCGTGGTTTTTTACCTGAGGCGATCAGAGCGAGTAGTTCTTTTCCATCTGTGTACACTCCTGTTGAAATTGATGGTAGAATGTTAGTTGACGGGGGTATTGCAGATAATTATCCCATTGAATTATTGAAAGCTAAAGGAGTTGATTATATAATTGGAGTTAATGTTCAGGGAAAGTTACGTGATCGGGATGAATTAAATTCTGCTCCTGAAATTTTAATGCAAGTAGCAGGATATCAAATGTATGAAGGGATGGAGAAAAAAATAGAAATGACAGACTTGTATTTAAGACCAAAAGTATCGGAATATAGGAATTTTTCTTTTGAAGCAACAAATGAACTCATCAAAGCCGGGGAAGATGTGGCAAAGAGCCACTTGGTGGAAATTAAGAATTTAGCTCGCAGGCAAAACATTGAAATAAAAAAGAATTTATCAAAAGTTGACTTATTAGTAGATAAGGAGGAAATTAGGGTTACTGAAATAGTTATTACTGGTAATGATAACTACACAGATAATTATTGTTTGGACAAACTTAATATTGAGGTAGGAGAAGTAGTTAGTCAGGAAAATTTCATAAAAGGAATTGAAACATTATCTGCCACAGGAAATTTTGAGAGTATTCAATACAGATTTTTACGTGTAGACCAAGGGATAAAAGTTGAAATTAAGTTAAGAGAAAGTAAGATCGTAAATTATATTAGGTTTGGTGCTCATTATGATCAACTGTATAAAACGGGAATATTAGTCAATCTGACAATGAAACACCCATTGTTTAAAAATGATTTTTTGTCGGCAGATCTAATTATTGGAGATAATATTAGATATAATATCGATTATTTTAGAGACAATGGAGACAACTATAGCTATGGTCTTAACAGCCGGTTTGATCAGTTTAAGATGGATATATTTATTGAGGGCTTAGAAGAAGATGGTCCGAACTCCGGTATAAAAACACCTGTGAAATATAGTGATAGATCTACTCAATTTTATGTACAAACAACATTTAAGGATAAGTTTGCGCTTAGAGTAGGTGCGGAGTTTAAAGATCTAAAAGCTTTTACAAATGTCATTGTTGATGGTGAGAATGTAAAGGAATATTTTGAGAATGGCGGTTATGGAATATTATTTGCCAAAGTGAGTTATGATTCTTATGATGCTGATTATTTTCCAAAGAATGGTTTTTTTCTTGAAGTAAACTATATTAATTATTTAGTATCGTTTTATTCGGTTTCTGATTTTAATCCTTTCGCACAAGTTTATGGAAATATAGGATATGCATATACCTTTTTTGATAAACTAACCTTTCATCTTTTTGGTGCCGCAGGTGTAACCATTGAGTCTAACGTAAATGGAGTCCATGATTATATTCTAGGAGGGAATAATGAGAATTTCGTTAATACGTTCGTAAAGTTTTATGGTTATGATGTTGCAGCCTTAAATGCCTCATCATTTGCTAAAACAGGGCTTACTATTCGGTATGAGATTTTCAAGAATAATCATGTTTCATTTACAGGAAACTTTGCTGAGGTAGATGATACTTTATGGGAGAATTTAAATTTCTTTCAAAATGTTAGATCAGGGTATGCCGTTGGCTACGGTTTAAAGACCTTAATAGGACCCATCCAATTACAATATTCATGGACACCAGATACGGCACAGGGTCTTTGGTATATTAATGTGGGTTTTTGGTTCTAGTTGGCTCCTAGTCTCTTTCTATTAGTTAATTTTATTTTTAACATGAATTGAATATAGAACATTACCGGAACTAGGATCAATGTTAAAAAAGTGGCAAAGGTCAAACCAAAAATAATCGTCCATGACATTGGCCCCCAAAATGCAACATTTTCCCCACCAATATAAAAGTTAGGATCGAATTCTGTGAATAAGGTTATAAAATTAATGTTTATTCCTATCGCTAAAGGCAATAGACCCAAAATTGTTGTGATAGCAGTAAGAATAACTGGGCGCAAACGAACTTTGCCTCCTTCAACGATACTTTCATAGACCAAACCTTTTGTAATTTCATTTTTAGATATTTTATTTTCTAAAAGCTTTCTTTCAATTATTAAGTTTGTGTAGTCAATAAGTACTATGGCATTGTTCACTACAATTCCTGCCAAAGATATTATTCCGATCATGGTCATCATTATCACAAATTCCATTCTAAAAATTACCAATCCAAGTAATACTCCGATCAAACTCAACAGAACTGATATAGATATAATTACAGGTGTTGATGTGGAGTTGAATTGACCAACAAGAATTAAGAAGATCAAGAAAACGGCGATCAATAATGCTTTGCTCAAGAACGCCATTTGTTTTGCTTGCTCCTCCTGTTCACCGGTGAAAGATACCGATGTGCCACTTGGTAGTTCGTAATTAATCATTAAGCCTTTAATTTGATCATTGATCTCTGTTGCATTGGAATTTTCAAGTACATTTGAATAAATGGTAATAACCCTATTTAGATCTTTTCTTTTTACAGCACTAAAGGTAGAAGAGTTCTCTGTATGTGTAAAAGCTTTAATGGGGATTTGTACTATTTTACCACTATTTTGATCTCTGAAGGTGATCTTCTGATTGATCAATGCTTCCTTATTGTACCTGAATTTATCCATTAACCTCAGGTTGATCGGGTAATCATCTTCACCATCTTTAAATGTTGATATTTCTTTACCATAAAGAGAGGTCCTTATTGATGATCCTATTTGACCTGTTGAAATGTTCAATCGTCTCGCTTTTTGACGGTCAACAATAATTGGCAATTCTGGTTTTCCTTCTTCAATATCCAATTTCAATTCTTCAATACCTAAGATATTCGCATTATCAATATATTGTTTAAGCTTATCAGCAGTATTTATTAGTTCTTCATAATCATTCCCACTAACTTCAATATTGATAGGAGCACCGGCAGGTGGACCTTCTGTTGGTTTATCAACAACAATTTTTACGCCAGGATAATTTTGTAAAAGACCTCTGATGTCCATTAATACCTCATCAGTTTCAACACCATCTCTTTCTATGAATTTCACAAAATCAATGGTAATTTTCGCTTTATTTGGAGTTACTCCTCCTTGAGGTCCTTGAAAAGGGTCACTGGTGCCTTCACCAACTTGTCCAATTACAGACGTTACTAAAAAATTTTGGCCATCGATCTCGTATTTTTTAAGGTGTTTTTGAATCTTGTTTTCTATTTCAATGGAAAGTTCATTGGTTACTTCTATGTCAGTTCCAATGGGATATTCAAGATATACAAAGACCTGTTTTGGAGGTGTTTCAGGAAAAAATAAAATTTTTGGAGGAAAAATTGAAAATATGAAAACCGTTAGTATGAGAAGACCAAAGGTTCCAAAAAATAATCTATAAGCATTACGACCTTTTAAAGCAAACCTAATAGACTGTTCATACATATTTTCTAATTTCGGCAGAAATTTTTGTTGAAACCATAAAGTGGATGGGCTTAGTACTCTGGTATTTAAAATTATAATTAATCCAGCTAATATAAAGAGCAGCCCCAATGCATTAAAAAATTTAAGACCGCCCATAATTCCGGTAATAATAGATAAAATACCTATAACGATCATTATCAAGCTATTTCTGAGTAACTTTTTAAAATCAACTTCATCTTCTTTGATCTTCATGTAAACAGAAGTCAACATTGGATTAATGATCAAAGCTACAAATAGAGAAGACCCTAAAACAATAATCAGGGTTATAGGTAGGTATTTCATGAATTCACCCATCATTCCCGGCCAAAAAGCTATAGGAAGGAATGCCGCCAGAGTTGTTGCTGTAGAAGCTATGATCGGCATAGCAACTTCTCCAACTCCATATTTTGCAGCGTCGAACTTTGTATAACCTTCATCTAATAACCTATAAATATTCTCCACAACCACAATACCGTTGTCAACCAACATTCCGAGTGCAATAAGTAATGAGAACAAAACCATCATATTGAGGGTTACACCCATCACACTCAAAATAATAAAGGAAATGAACATGGAAAGAGGTATTGCAATACCCACAAATAATGCATTTCTGATCCCTAAAAAGAAAAGTAAAACAAGTACTACTAAAATGATTCCAAGAATGATACTATTCTCTAGATCTGCCACCATTGTTTTGGTATCATTGGTGACATCATTTGTTTTACTGACTTTTAAATTTGAAGGGAAGATCTTTTTTTGTGAATCGGCAATAATTACGTCAATTTGTTCAGATGCATTAATCAAATTTTCTCCCCCTCTTTTCATCACATCCAACATTACAACAGGTTGAGAGAATTCTCGCGCATAACTCGTTTTCTCCTGTTCTTTAAATAGAACATTGCCGATATCCCTTAAATAGACAATTTCTTCATTTTCCTGTTTTACTATAATATCCTCAATGTCTTTTACAGATTTGAATTCACCAATAACCCTTACGTTCCTTCTTATTCCATTTTCTAAAAGATCACCACCGGAGATGGTAATATTTTCATTTTGAATTGCTGTTTCTATATCTTGAAAACTAATCTTAGAGATCTCCATTTTGTAGAGATCAATACTGATCTCCATTTCTTTATCTTGGATGCCTCTTATGTTAACTTTTGATATTTCAGGCACTTTTTCAATTTCATCTTCCAAATATTCACCGAATAACTTAAGCTGATCCATTGAAAAATCTCCCGAAAGATTAATATTCATGATCGGCATTAGTTCTGAAATGTTCATTTCTTGAACGGTCGGCTCGGCTTGTAGGTCTTTAGGAAAGTCCTTATCCGATAATGCAGCATCTACTTTATCTTTTACCTTGCGCAAAGCTTCAGTTGGTGTAACATCGAAGTTGAACTTGACTTGTATTGTAGAAAATCCTTCAACGGATGTTGATAGGATCTCATCGACATCAGAAATTCCATTGATCTCTTTTTCCAGTGGTCGGGTAATTAATTTCTCTATATCAAGAGCTGAGTTTCCGGGGTATGATGTTGAAACATAGATCTGTGGAATTACAACTTCAGGGAATGCCTCCCGAGGCATACTGTTATAAGACATGATACCAGCAAAAAAGATCATGAATAACAGTACAAAAACTGTCATTTTATTTTTTATTGCCCAAGTAGATAATTTAAATTCTTTGTTGATACTGTCCATCTTAGAGTTCTTTTTTTCTGATGTCATAATTTAGTTTGCAATTCTTACTATTTCACCATTTCTCACAAACCTCGCTCCTCTGTTCACTAAAGTATCATTAGCACTTAAACCATTTTCAATAAGTGAATTGTGGTCGTATTCATTTGCTACTTTTACTAATTTTTTCGTAATTAGATATTCAGAATTTTTATTACTTACAGTATAGACATAACTATCTCCTTTCTGATCTTTTTGAATTAAATTTGATGGAATAACAATTCCGCTGGTTTCTAGATCAACGATCTTTATATCAGCTAATAAGTTTGGCTTTAGGTCATTGTCCTTATTGGGAATGTTAATCTTAGTTTTAAAGCTCCTATTGTTAGGATTGATGACATTTCCTACTTGAGCTATAGTAGAGTTAATTTCTTTATTTATTGAAGGAAATCTAATAAAAGTTTCATTTCCAGTTTTTATATATGGTAGATAGGATTCTGTAACATCGGCTTCAATATATACCTCATCTAAATTGACCAGTCTAACAACTTTGGTTTGGGGATTTGTCAACTCACCTTTCTTAGGGAATATTTCATCCACAATACCTGAAAAAGGTGCTATTATTTTCATTTTGTTCGCTTGGTCCTTCAATGTATTAACATTGTTCTCTAAACTTTCGTATTGTGTCTTAGCCTGTAAATATTGCATTTCCGACCCAATTTTTTGCTCCCATAATCTTTTTTGCCTGTCGAAAGTGGTTTTAGCTAGAACGATCTGAGTATTTAGTTCTGCAAGATTATTTTTTAAATTTGAATCGTCCAATTGGACCAATACTGTTCCTTTTTTAACTTCTTGCCCTTCCCGCACAAATATTTGAATAACTGTACCACCTAATTCAGGTCTCAATACAAGATTTTTATCTGCTTTTACAACTCCTTGTATCTCTATATAATGTTTAAATGATTCATCTTTTGGAGTCAAAATTGATATGGTTTGTAAGTTCTTTTTATTATCAAGTTTGTCAATACTGCTTTCAACAATTCTTAGAATAGAGCTCAAACTATCTATACTTTTAGTAATGGATATTTTTTTTTCTCGTAATTCGTTTAAGGATTCGATGGTTTGATCATTACCTTTTCCACAAGAAAAGAAAATGGTAATAATAATAACATAAGTTAGTGTGTATTTCATTTTAATAAATGTTAAGTGCATTTTCTAATTCAACTTTCGATTCTATTATTCCAAGGATAGACTCGATATAATTTTGTTGTGTGCTGTATAATTGATTTTGAGCATTGGCCAGATTGAAGCTTGTACTAAGACCTTCAAAATACTTGATCTGTTCCTTTTCGGCTATACTTTCAGCTAAAACTAGATTCTTTTTCCTGGTTTGAAATTGATCTAATGCGAACTGATACTTGTTTCTGGCAGTTGCAACTTGAAGTTTTAGTTGTTCGGAAGTTTGATCAAGTTCAATAACCCTTTGATCCAGACTCATTTTTGCCTGTTGGGTTCGGGATTTTCGCTCCAAACTGCTGAATATGGGAATATTTAAACTAACTCCAAATAATGATGAATCGAACCATCTGCCATTATTCTTAAAGAAAATGTTATTGTCATTTTGTGCAAAGGTTGAATAATTTATAAATGCATTTAAGGTTGGTATATTTTTACTTTTTTCATACTTCAATTGTAATTCCTGGGTAATAACTTGATTATCAGCAATTTTGAAATCAATATGATTATCCAGTACAAACCTTTGATTTACCAGATTTAAATCCGTACTGCTCAAAGCGAGATGTTCCAGACTGTCATTGAGTTCAACCGGTATTTCGATGGGAATTCCTAATATGAGGTTGAGCATTTTCTTGGCAATGATTTCGAGTCTTATGGCTTTATTTAGCTGATTTTCTGTATTAAGTAGCGTAATTTGCTGCTGTTCGTAGTCCTGAATTTCGGCAAAACCATTTTCCAATATAACCTTGGTCTCATTTAGGTTCTTTTCTAAAGTAGTTATATTGTCCTTCAGTATCAATATAGATTCTTTGGCAACAAGAACACTTCCATAGGCATTGATTACGGCTTCCCTAATTTCCTGTTCTGTTTTAACTTTAGCCAAATTTGATATTTTTAAGTAGGCTTTTGTAGATTGTAGAGCAATTAAATAAGCACCATCAAAAATAACCTGTGTAAGGGTTACTGTTGCATTTAAATTTTGTTTGGCACCAAAAATAACTTCTTCAAATTCGCCCGGAGGACCACCGACAATTTCACTGGGAATTAGAGTAATATTTTGTATTAAATAGTTTTGATAATCTACTTTTCCATCTATTTGAGGCAGACCAAATGCTTTATATTCAGTCATCACTTTTTCTGCTATTTCTACATCCAGTGCACTGTTTTTTACGGAATAGTTGTTTTTTAACGCAAAATTTATCGCTTCGTCCAGGGAAAATGAATAGGAATTCTCTTGTGAAGACAGGACAAAAGAAAATAAGATACTTATGGTTAGGATAATATATTGTCTCATGCTTTATTTGTAATTGATCAATTGTTCTTCTAAAACTTTGACTCCATTCAAAGTTGCGATCGATCGGGTGTGATATTCTAATATTTTTAACTCTAATTTAATAATGTCCTCCATTTGATTCCCGAATATATCTCCATCATAGGCTCCATAGATCAATTGGAAATAAAATTTCATTACCATATCTATGTCAATTTCGGGTCGATATAGATTTTCTTCAATCCCCTTATGAAGGTTTTCTCTTACACATTCACTAAATGTGGACAATTGATGTTCCATTACTCTTCCATATATTTCAGGGTAATATTTTTTCAGTTGAAACATGGGTGAAGTCTTTACATTTTTAAACATGTCTTTAAAAATAGATTTAATAACAAAGTTTTCTTCAATTGCATTAAAGTTCTTCATTACAATTTCACCAATCATCCTATCTACCCTCTCGTGTACTAAAATAGTACTGGCATCAATCAGTTCTATTTTATTGCTGAAATATTT
>DAOUPU010000071.1 GCA_030625995.1 Flavobacteriaceae bacterium | reverse complement strand
ATAATTACCGCAATATTGTTTTAAAAGGACCTGCGACCTTCGTTTTTAAAGGAAAGATTGAGAGTTAAGTTGGTAGTTGATAGTTGATAGTTGATAGTTGATAGTTGATAGTTGATAGTTGATAGTTGATAGTTGATAGTTGATAGTTGAAAAATATAAAATACGCAATTACAATTGGCGGTATTAATGAGAAAATAAAGAACCCTTAACATTTGTGACAAATGTGAAATTCAAGATTCCAAATATCCTGTAAAACAAGAGATCCGTTGTAAAAATAAACAATAAACGATTCCACAATCAAATGCAAGTTTTAAAAAATCAAATCATAACACTTAGAGCTCTAGAGCCTGAAGATTTAGACTTTTTATTTTCCACAGAAAACAATAGTGATTTTTGGGAGGTTAGCAGTACACAGACACCTTTCTCCAAATTTATTCTTAAAAAATATTTGGCCAACGCACAGCAAGATATATATGAGGCAAGGCAATTACGGCTGATTATTATGAATACATACACTAACGAAAATGTAGGTTTCATTGATCTTTTTGATTTCAATCCACAACACCAAAGAGCAGGCGTTGGTATTTTAATTTTAAAGGAATATCAAAATAAAGGGTTTGCATCGGAAGCACTAAAAATGATTACTGAATATGCCTTTTCTAGCTTAAATTTACATCAGGTCTATGCAAATATTCCAGCTGACAACAAAAATAGTCTTGCTCTTTTTAAAAAATCAAAATTCACTAAAATCGGCAGTCAAAAAGATTGGATATTGAGTGATGGTTCCTTTAAAGATGTGCATCTTTACCAGCTTATAAATTGAACTTAGAAAATGAAAAAGAAAATTATCTTAATTATCATTGTTATAATTATTGTCGGGAGTTCAGTAGGCTATAATTTTTATTCAAAGATCTACAATTCCAACGTTACAGAAACTACTTCTATTTATATTCCGACAAATTCGAAATTTACTGATATTCAAGAGTTGATCGGTCCTTATTTAAATAATTCGGAGAGTTTCGTATGGGTTGCTGAAAAGAAAAATTATCCGAATAAAATTAGGGCTGGAAAATTCAAAATAAAAAAAGGAATGAGCAATGATGATCTGGTAAATCATCTTCGCGGAGGAAAAGCAGAAACAGTGAAATTAACATTTAACAATCAGGATTCTTATGAAAAGCTCGCTGGAAGAATTGCACTTCAAATAGAATCGGATTCTATTTCTATTTTAAATGCGATGAAAGAAACTGAATTCCTAAGTCAAAATGGATTTACTGAACAGACAGGTCTTGCGATGTACATTCCAAATTCTTATGACTTCTATTGGAATACTTCTGCAAGTGAGTTCAGGGAAAGAATGCTGAGAGAATACCAAAATTATTGGAATGAAGACCGTGTTAAAAGTGCAAAAAGCAAGAATTTAACACCAATTGGGGTTATAACATTGGCTGCAATAGTGCAAAAAGAAACATCTAAAGTAAATGAAAGACCAAAAGTAGCCGGTTTATACCTTAATCGTTTAGATGATCATTGGCCATTGCAAGCTGACCCAACCATTATTTATGCCTTAAAACAAAAATATGGGCAGGATTCAACCTTTAGAAGAGTATTAAATAAAGACTTGAGGATAGATTCTCCTTACAATACCTACCAAAATATTGGACTTCCTCCCGGGCCAATAGCTATGCCCGACATTTCCAGCATAGAAGCGGTTCTGTATCCCCAAAATCACAGGTATTACTATATGTGCGCCAGTGTTACAGAAATTGGAAAGCATGAATTCGCAATGACTCTGAGGGAACACAACAAAAATGCCAGAAAATATCAAAAATGGATCAATGATCAGGGTATTAAACGGTAAATTCACATTTTTATACTTCTCTAAGTAACAATATCTTAGCTTGTTTTACATATAACTTTTGCATTATTTTAACTTTTGGAGGCAATAATTCGGTTATCTTTGCAGAAGAATAATTGTATAGTTTGGATACCCCCAGCTAAAAAATACAATATCATGAAAAGAAAAAGAATATTAGTCCCTCTTAGCGTTATTTTTTTTACAGCCTTTACTTTTATTAGTTCAATTGGCGTTGATCAAAATAGAAAAGTAAAATACAACCTTCCGAATACAAATACTATCGTTACGGTCACTAAAGGAATTCAGGAATTTGAACTGATATTTACTCCTACTATTGACAATTCGTTCATTGGTTTTAGAGAGGCCCTAGCTTTTAAAGAGTCTCAAGGTAAATATGACAGAGTAAATACATTTGGCTATTTAGGCAAATACCAGTTTGGGAAAACAACTTTACACAGATTGAAAATTTATAATACTACTGAGTTTTTAGAAAATCCGGAGTTGCAAGAAGATGCATTTGTAGCTTTATGCTCCTTAAATAAATGGATTTTAAAGCGTGATATTAAGAGAAGCGTCGGTAAAAAAATAAATGGTGTAATGATTACCGAATCTGGCATCTTGGCAGCAGCTCATTTAGCGGGTGCCGGAAATGTTAAGAGTTACTTAAGGAGCAATGGCGCAACAGTATTTGCAGATGCTTATGGAACGGATGTACAACACTATATGAAAAAGTTTTCCGGTTATGACACTTCTTTTATCAAACCGATAAAAAATGCAACAATTTAGATTGAGCTTTTTTTGATAAACTTTTACTTTACATTAATCTTTATGGATTATAAAAATACAAGGATGTTTGTGTAAATCTACACCCTGTTTTTTCCAATCGCTTATCCTTAAAGTTTTTATATACTCCGAAGGCAGGGTTATATCTTTAGCAACACACAAAAATGTTGAAGGAGTAAGAGATGCTTTCAGATCGCTAAATAACTTTTCGTTTCTATAGGGTGTTTCAATAAATATTTGCGATTGATTTTTAAGTCGCGATGTCTTTTCTAATTCTTTAATTGACTTTTTCCTTTCCAATTTATCAATAGGAAGATAGCCGTTAAACGCAAAATTCTGACCGTTAAGCCCCGAACCCATCATAGCTAAAGTTATGGATGATGGACCAACCAAGGGCACCACCCTGATATTTTTAGTATGCGCCAACATAACAATACTCGCACCGGGATCCGCAATAGCAGGAACTCCTGCTTCAGATAATAAACCAATATTAATGCCTTGCAAGCAGGAATCGAGATAGGTTCTCGACTCCAGTTCAGTAGTAAATTTATCGAGGAGGAGTAATTTTAAAGAAGACTGTGATTTCCTTGGAGTTATTTTTTTGATAAATCGTCTTGCCGATTTTTCATTTTCAACTATAAAATAACGAGTGTTTTGCACAATTTTCTTCACGGAAAGCGGTAACACCTCCAGAGGTTCATTATCCCCCAATGTTGTTGGAATTAAATATAAATTACCATATTTGACGTTCATCATCAAGTTTTTTAGCAATTACATCACAAAGCTCATCTATCATTTGATAAACAAATTCAAAACCGCTTTCTCCCCCGTAATAAGGGTCAGGAACATCACTGCCGGAAGTAGATAAAATTTCATCTCTTATCATTTTCACTTTAGCTAAATCCTCTTTATCATACGCCATAGATGTAACAGAATCATAATTTGATCTATCCATAACATAGATTATATCAAATTTATCAAAATCAGAAATATCAAATTTTCTGCATTTTTGAATCGTTATATCAATATCATGGTTTTTTGCAACTTCTATGGATCTTTTATCGGGTAATCCCCCAACATGCCATCCACCTGTACCGGCAGAATCCACGAAAACTTCTTCAGTATTTACTTTTGATTTTAAAATTCCTTCGGCAAGTGGTGATCTACAAATATTACCAAGACATACCATTAAAATTCTTTTCATCAAAAAATTCTATTAGAAGGTAAGTTTTTTAGTTAATTCATCAACATATTTACGGAATTGTTTGTCGGTCTCAGTAAGGTTATCTACTGTTTTACAAGCATGTAATACAGTAGCATGGTCTCTACTGCCAATTTGAGATCCAATACTAGCCAGAGATGCTTTCGTCATTCGTTTAGCAAAAAACATGGCTAACTGACGTGCCTGAACAATATGGCGCTTCCTGGTTTTTGATTGTAAAGTAGAAACATCCATTTCAAAATATTTTGAGACTACTTTTTGTATATAATCAATGGAAACTTCTTTTTTAGTGTTTTTAACAAATTTGTCAACGATTTGCTTTGTAAGTGAAAGTGTAAATTCCTTTCTGTTGAAGGAAGCTTGTGCTATTAACGAAATTAGTACTCCTTCTAATTCTCTAACGTTAGTTTTTATGTTCTTTGCGATATACTCAACTATTTCATCAGGAATTTCAACGCCGTCTCTAAACATTTTGTTTTCAAGGATCGAGATTCTTGTTTCGTAGTCCGGTGGCATTAGTTCTGCTGACAAACCCCATTTAAATCTGGACAGTAATCTTTGCTCAATGTCTTGCATATCAACAGGTGCCTTATCCGAAGTCAGAATAACCTGTTTTCCATTTTGATGAAGATGATTAAAAATATGGAAAAATACATCCTGAGTTCCAGATTTACCAGACAAGAATTGTACGTCATCAACAATCAAGACATCGATCATTTGATAAAAATGAATAAAATCATTTCGAGTATTTCCTTTAACGGAATCGATAAATTGTTGTGTAAACTTTTCTGCCGAGATATAAAGAACAGTTTTTTCAGGATATCTTTCCTTAATTCTAACACCAATAGCCTGTGCTAAATGAGTTTTCCCAAGGCCTACCCCACCGTATATGAGTAATGGGTTAAATGAAGTTCCTCCGGGTTTATTAGAAACTGCAAGACTCGCCGATCGCGCTAGTCGATTTGAGTCGCCTTCAATAAAGTTTTCAAAATTGTAATTTGGATTCAGCTGAGATTCGATCTTCACTTTCTGCAATCCCGGAATT
This sequence comes from Flavobacteriaceae bacterium, assembly GCA_030625995.1. GTDB lineage: Bacteria > Bacteroidota > Bacteroidia > Flavobacteriales > Flavobacteriaceae > Lutimonas. The sequence goes on along the minus strand of DAOUPU010000071.1, from coordinate 5,730 downwards.
ACAAATGGATTTTTTAATTCTCGTTTATCAATTTCTAAAGGAATACTTCCTCCTTGCGAATTAAAGGGTTTTTTGTTTGAACTGGGAAACTTTACAGTGTGTGGCTGTCTATTACTATAGGTATTTTCCATCCTAACATCATACACCAATTTCGCATTTTCACCTAATTCCCTTACTAAGGCAACTCTCAATAATTTTATATAATGCTCTTCCAACCATTCAAAAAAGAATTTGCTCGGAACTTGTATGGTTAACACATCACCTGAGATCTTAACTGGTTTTATAGGCTCAAACCAAGTTTTAAACGCTTGAGGTTTTATATTATCTTTAATAAAAAGCAGGCAGTTATCCCATACAGTGGAAGCTTTTTTTGTCATTCTCGTTAAACAATTATTGAATTAGTATTTACCCTTTTTATTTTTAACACGATCCCTTTAAACATGCAAAAAATAAGATTTGTTTTTCCTTATACAAATGTGTGAATAAAGTTTATTATAAAAAAATATATTTACTATTGATTATTAATTATTTTTTCCGTAAACTCCTTTCCTGCAAAATACGAAAAAATGATCAAAAATGAAACTAAATTGAGAGTAAGATATGGTGAAACAGATCAAATGGGCTATGTTTATTACGGTATTTACGCTCAATATTTTGAAGTTGGAAGGGTTGAATGGCTTCGAAAATTAGGTGTTAGTTATAAAAGTTTAGAAGAAAATAATATAATGCTTCCGGTACTTAACCTGAACATTAATTATTTAAAACCAGCTAAATATGATGATCTATTGACCATTGTAACCACTCTAAATAAAAAGCCATTAATTAAAATTGAATTTAACTTAGAAGTTTATAATCAAAATAGTGAATTATTAACTACAGGATCAACAACCTTGGTTTTTATCGATATGATCAAAAATAAACCAACCAAGGCACCTCAAATATTACAAGAGAAAATTTATCCAAGTTTTAATTGATCATTTTAATTTTTGCACAACGCAGTTCTTTAATCTTCCTCAAAATATTTTCCACATCTTTTTTTCTAACAGCAAGTTCCATAATGCAATTCATATTCATTTCTTGACGTACGATATTTAGATCATTTTCCTTGATCAGTCGCATAATTTTATTCATATCAGCATAATCAAATTGTAATTCGAAATTCACATCAATGGTCTTCTTAATAATTTTTGAAGCTTCAATTGCCAACCCTGCAGAGGTTCGATAAGCATTTATCAAGCCACCAACACCCAGTTTAGTTCCACCGAAATAACGAACAACAACGATCAATATATTGGTTAGATCATGTGATAATATCTGACCGTAAATGGGATTCCCCGCACTATTAATTGGTTCACCATCGTCATTTACCCTAAATGTAATATCTTCGGTACCCAGACGCCAGGCATAAGACCAATGACGGGCCTTATGGTGGGATTCTTTTAAAGAAAGGATGTACTGTTTAATTTGATCTTCAGTTGTCGCGGGAAATGCATACCCAATGAATTTACTTCCTCTGTCTTTGAATATTTCGCCTTGAGCCGAACCTTTAATTGTTTTATATGTATCTACCGGAATCATGGCAATGGCACCATTAATTTTAACATATCCGTGTCTACATCCTTAATAGATTTTATTGCCCCTTTTATTCTAGGCGCTTTCAATCCTTTACCAAAATTACAATTACCAATGAATATTCTCGCCTCATCCCAAAGTTTATCGTAGATAAAACTCTGTAATATTTGTGCTCCACCCTCAATGATAACCGATTGTATGTTTTTTTCATATAGTTTATCACAAATTTGCTGCGGGATGCTTTTGGCATAATCAATATATTCTAATATTATATTTTCTTTTGCTTTTTCGAACATGAATTTAGAGCTTGTAAAAACGATTGTTTGAACAGAACCATCAAAAACATGAAAATCATGTGGTATTCTCAAAGAATTATCTAAAATTAACCGAATTGGGTTTTCACCAACCCATCTTCTTACATTTAACCGAGGATTATCATTAATAACCGTATTGGTTCCAACCAGAATGGATTGCTCCTCGCTTCGCCATTTATGAGCCAGTTGCTGTGAAACTTTATTAGAGATCCAATTCGGATTTTTTTCTGAACGCTCCTCTCTTATAATGTCAATAAAACCGTCTCTGGTTTCCGCCCATTTCAAAATAACATAGGGTCTTTTTTTATTATGAAAAGTAAAAAAACGCTTATTTAGTTCTAAGCATTCCTTCTCCAATACACCAACACTCACTTTACAACCACTATTCTTTAAATGCTCAATACCTTTTCCACTTACTAAACTATTATCATCAATTGTCCCAACAATTACCTCTTTGATCTTATGTACAACAATAAGATCTGAACAAGGAGGGGTTTTTCCATGATGAGAACAGGGTTCTAAACTAACATAAAGCGTTGCATTTGGAAGTAATTCTTTATTCTTCACTGACATAATAGCATTAACCTCAGCATGATCACCTCCATAGGGACTCGTATATCCTTCTCCAATAATTAAATTATTGTGAACAATAACACAGCCAACCATTGGGTTCGGTCTTGTACTTCCAAGTCCTTTTTTTGCCAATGTTAGGCAACGTCGCATATATTTTTCATGTATCTTCACAACGCAAAAATATAATATTAAATTGAGTATGAATAGCTATACTATTCGAGAAATACAATTAAATGATAATCAAAAGCTTGCAAAAGTAATTAGAGAAGTTTTGATAGAATTTGGAGTGCCCAAAGTTGGTACTGCCTATGAAGATGTGGCCTTGGATAGAATGTATGAAACCTACAATTCTGAGAAATCCTGTTATTTTGTTATAATAGATGGTCAGAAAATTTTAGGAGGTGCCGGAATTATGAAATTACGAAATTCGGAAGAAAACATATGTGAATTACAAAAAATGTATTTTTCGCCGGAGGCAAGAGGTAAAAATCTAGGTTCAAAAATGATGGAGATCTGTCTTCAGAAAGCCCGTGAATTTGCCTATAAGAAATGCTATTTGGAAACTTTACCATATATGGAAGGCGCTCGTAAACTCTATAGAAAGGTAGGATTTAGATCTTTAGACTCAGCTATGGGAGATACAGGTCATTATAGCTGTACTATGTGGATGTTGAAAACTTTATGATGACGATCACGGACTTAAAAAATAGATTTCAAAAAGAACTTCTCTCTATCTATCTAAAAGAAGAGATTGCCGCATTTTTCTATTTATTAACCGAGCACAGACTTGGGTTAAAACGATTGGATATTGCTTTAGACCCTACAGCAAGTATTTCAACTATAAATGAACAGTTCTTCATACTCAACCTAAATAAACTCAAAAAAGAGATACCAATACAATATATTATAGGAGAAACAGAATTTTTCGGACTACCATTCTATGTAGATAAGGATGTTTTGATTCCCAGACCGGAAACGGAGGAACTGGTGGAATGGGTCATGGAAAAGATAAAAGAGGCAAGAAAAAAGAGTAAAGACAATCCCAACAGCAATCGAGAGCTCAAGATCATTGACATTGGAACAGGTAGCGGTTGCATTGCAATTGCTTTAGCTAAAAATATTCCAAATGTCAAAGTTTGGGCATTGGATGTATCTGAAAAATCTTTAGAAGTAGCCAGAAAAAATGCCACTCTTAATAAGGCAGATATTGAATTTTTGCAACTAGATATTCTTAAAACCAATAAATTACCAACTAAATATGATATTATTGTAAGCAACCCACCATACGTGAGAGAATTAGAAAAACAAGAAATAAAAAACAATGTATTACAAAATGAACCCAGCTTGGCATTATTTGTAAAAGATGAGAATCCGTTACTTTTTTACGATAGGATTGCAGATTTCGCAAAAGAAAATTTGACACTAAATGGAGAATTATATTTTGAAATTAATCAATATCTCGGAACAGAAACTGCTGAATTACTAGAAAAAAAAGGATTTCAGAATATTGAATTACGAAAGGATCTTTTTGGGAATGATAGAATGATTTTTAGTAGTTTTGCTTCATGCGAATAGATATCATTACCGTTTCGCCGGAATTAATTAGTAGCCCGTTTGAACATTCTATCATCAAACGCGCTAAAGACAAGGGCCTGGTCGAAGTGCACTTTCACGACCTAAGAGAATATGCGATCAATAAATATGGCAAAATCGATGATTATCAATTTGGCGGTGGGGCAGGAATGGTTTTAATGATCGAACCTATTGATAAATGTATTTCTGAACTACAAGCGCAACGATCTTATGACGAAATTATTTATATGACGCCTGACGCCAAAACGCTGAATCAGCAAATGGCAAATAAGTTATCTTCGGCTAAAAATTTAATCATCTTAACCGGTCATTATAAAGGCGTAGATCAACGCGTACGTGATAAATTTATTACGCAGGAAGTATCCATTGGAGACTACGTACTATCGGGTGGTGAGTTGGCAGCAGCAGTTTTGAGTGATGCCATCATCAGACTAATACCGGGTGTTCTTGGGGATGAAACATCGGCTTTGACAGATTCTTTTCAGGATCAATTATTGGCCCCTCCTGTTTATACAAGGCCTGCTAGCTACGAAAATATGGATGTGCCGGAAATCCTCCTATCCGGAAACTTTCCTAAAATTGAACAGTGGCGCCATGATAAAGCAGTAGAGAGAACCAAAAATATTAGACCAGACTTACTTGATGATTAGAACTGTTCCAGCAATTACTGATACAAAGCACATAAAATGGCCTGGGGTCGGACTATCAGTTGTTGGTGGTAGACACCAACAATGGCTGACTCTAAATTATTATTTCATAATCATTTTTTTTATTTTTCACTTATCCGGGTTTTCTCAAATTGACAGTATACAGGTAGCCACAAGTAAACCTGAAAAAACATTTCTCAAACAATCTATCGTGCCACTGTCACTGATTGGAGCCGGATTAATTGTTAACTACTCTAACGGAATCTTTGGAAAGGAAAACTTACAGGAAAATATTCACAATCGATATCCCAATTTTTCGACCCAAGTGGATGATTACATACAATTTGCACCGGCTGTAATGATGTATGCAGCAGATATTTTTAAAGTACCAAGTAAAAATGATGCGTTCACACAAACAAAATATTTACTCATCGCAGCTATAGCAAACACAATTGTAGTGCAAAGTATGAAGAGAATAACTAATGAAACAAGACCAAATGGTTCTGAATATAGTTTTCCATCCGGGCATACTTCAAACGCATTTGTAATGGCTACAGTGTTATTTCACGAATTCAAAGAAACTAAGCCTGCATTGGCTTATAGTGGGTTTGCTTTTGCCACAGCCACAGGTGTGCTAAGAGTTTTAAATAATGCACATTGGGTCTCGGATGTACTTGTTGGAGCTGGAATAGGGATAATTATAACTGACTTGGTATATCGATTTGAGCCACTAAAAAACTGGAATCCATTTAAGGATAAAAAAGTAAATGCCTTTATTAGTCCAACCTATTTAGATAATACATTCGGCTTGTATGCTAATGTTCAATTTTAAAGGAACTTAAGCCATAAAAATCATATTAAAATATTTGAAAAAGATATATTTAATCTAAAAGTTTTTTATAAATTTGCAAACTCAAAATTAACCTCTGACGAAAATCGTGAATGTTGATTTATGAAAAACCATTTTAAATAAAAACAATGGATAATCTAGTAAAATTTGTTCAAGACGAATTTGTTTCAAAAAATGATAT
>DAOUPU010000231.1 GCA_030625995.1 Flavobacteriaceae bacterium | reverse complement strand
AAATAATAATAACTATTGGCGTGATACACACATAAAAATAATTGGTCCGGCTGTAGCAAATCTGCAACGTCACTTTGTAACAAAATGGAACTACTGTTCACCGGAATTCCTTGAAGTAAATAATTTATTTTTCCCTAATTTGGATAATCCAGCATTACCAAAGAATAACGAATTGGCTCAAATAATGGCCGGGGGACCCGACTATAAAAGATCTTACATCCTTCTTTCCTTTTTTAAAATTATTACGCAGGCAAAAGAAAAATTATATATAACCACTCCTTATTTCATCCCTAATGAAACGATAATTATTGCATTGAAACAGGCTGCCTTAGGTGGGGTTGATGTCCGATTGATCATTCCTGAAGAATCTGACTCCATAGTAATTACCGCAGCATCCAAGTATTATTTAAGAACACTATTGAGTGCCGGTGTTAAAGTTTACCTCTATGAAAAAGGCTTTGTTCATGCCAAAACGATTGTGGCGGATACTTTTTTAAGTGTTATCGGTAGCGCAAATATGGATATTCGAAGTTTCGATCTGAATTATGAAATTAATGCTATTATTTACGGTGATATTTTTGGTAAAGAGATGGAAGAACTATTTTACGACGATCTAAAACAATGCAATCAAATAGTTTATTCGGATTGGGAAAAAATTTCAAACTGGAAAAAATTGGGGTATTCTGTAGCCAGACTTCTATCCTATTTTCTTTAATAAAAATTTTAAGTCTATAAAACTAAAATTGTATCTTTAGCTCTGTTTCTAAACCTGTAATTTTTACTAAATTGATTATCACTAAGAACATAAGACTAACCAAAATAATAATCAAAAACAGTTGGAAGACTTTAATGATTGTGATTTTAGTTAGTACAGCATCCTATTTTTTTAATGAATATTTTTTAATTAATTATTTCGAATTCCCCGCTATTATTCCGGCAATTATAGGCCCTGCTTTAGCTTTCTTTATAGGTTTTAACAATAATCAGGCCTACGATCGCTGGTGGGAAGCAAGAAAAATATGGGGAAGCCTGGTGAATGATTCCAGAACCTGGGCACGTCAAATGGTATTTAACACCTCTGCCGGCCAGCCTGAAAATGAGAATGATCTCAATAATTTAAAAAGAAGAACAGTGTTTCGACACATTGCTTTTTTATACACACTTAAAGATTCGCTAAGGGGAGAAAAAAATAAATACCACAATAAATTCTTGACACCAAAAGAAGCAAAATCAATTCAGTTAGAATCTAATTTACCAAATGCCTTACTGAATATTCAATCGAAAGATCTGGAATATATGTATAGAATGGATTATGTTGATGGATATAAATTTATTGAATTTAATAAAATGATCGTCAAGTTTTGTGATGAAATGGGAATGTCCGAGAGAATAAAAAATACAGTTTTTCCCACATCTTATAATTACTACACACGTATTTTTATATGGTTCCTCATCGTTAGCATCATTTTCGTGTCTGACAATTCAATAGGAGCCTGGTCCATACTGATTGGGGTATTTGTAGGTTATATTTTTATGATAACACAGTCAATCGGGCAAATAATATTAAATCCATTCGATCCAATTCCTTCCGGAATCTCATTAGATCAGATTACCAGAACCATTGAAATAAATCTATTGGAAACCTTGGGAGAGAAAGAAATTCCGGAACCGGTTAAAAGTATAAATAACGAATACATCATGTAAACAAAGTAACCATAAAGTTCAAATCTTAAAATTAAAGTTTAACAATGAAGACGCATATGGAGAGAGATTGTCAGGTCATAGAAGCAATAAACCAAAATATCTAAAACACGACCCCAACAGCGTCTTTACTACAATACATTTAAAAAAATAAGCGTATGAAATCATCTAAAATATTATTCACTGGATTGATCATTATAAATATGTTTTTTTTGTCTTGTATGACAAAAGAAGAGGAAGTAAAAGAAGCCGCCCCTAAACACATTCAACCAATAGCTGCAACGGGAGATTTGGATCTTTCAGTAGGGCAACTGGTTTATGTTCCTGCCTATTCTCAGATTCATCCTGTTTATTCCGGCACTGAGGGTGGGAGGATAAATTTGGCTGTTACACTCAGTATCCGAAATACGGATATGGATAATGTCATCGTAATCAAATCGGTAACCTATTATGGTGATGATGGTACCCTGTTGGAAGAATATGTGGAAAAGCCCTTCCGTTTATCCCGTATGGCTTCTGTTTCTTTCAACATCAGTCAGGCAGATGTAAGAGGTGGAATTGGCGCAAACTTTATTGTTGAATGGGGCGCTGAACAATCTGTAACTGAACCTTATATTCAGGCAATAATGATTGGACCTCACGGCAATAAAGGATTCTCATGGCGAAACCCCGGTTATGTTATTAAAGAAATTATGAATTGATTAATTTTATACCCTTATGGATCCACTCTGGATTTTAGCTGCCTTCATTTTAGGTTTTGCAATAAAGCAAATTGGATTACCACCATTGGTAGGCTTTCTGATTGCAGGTTTTGCACTCAATATTTTCGGTGTTGAAGGTGGTGAAACTCTGGATATGATTGCAGATTTTGGTATATGGCTTTTATTGTTCAGTATCGGATTGAAGCTCAAAGTTAAAAACCTATTACGTCCTGAGATCTGGGCAGTTTCGTCAATTCACATGATTCTCACCATCATGGTGTTTGGATTAGTAATTTTTGTACTCAGCTATTTAGGTCTTTCATTATTTGATGGTTTGACTTTAAGTTCTTCATTACTGATTGCCTTTGCGTTAAGTTTCTCCAGTACTGTGTTCGCAGTTAAAATTTTAGAGGAAAACGGATCAATGTCATCCACGCATGGGCGAATTGCAATTGGAATTTTGATTATGCAAGACATCTTTGCAGTCATCTTCCTAACAATTTCTTCCGGTAAAATGCCTTCACCCTGGGCACTGGCACTTCTGGCTTTACTGATAATTCCTGTTCTTTTAAAAAAATCTCTTTTAGCAGCAATAATAACTAAGTCCGGTCATGGTGAATTATTGGTTTTACTTGGAGTTCTTATACCTTATGGAGGGGCAATGTTATTTAGTTCTGTAGGACTCAAACCTGATCTGGGGGCTCTGGTATTGGGTGTGTTGCTTTCGGGTCATCCAAAGGCCAAAGAACTTGGCAATGCAATGCTAAGTTTCAAAGATATTTTTCTTGTGGGATTCTTTCTCACTATAGGTTTGTCCGGTTTGCCCGATTGGGAAACTTTGGGTATATCCATGCTGTTTACAATTGTCTTACCATTTAAAGTCATATTATTTTATTTGCTACTAACTAGATTTAAACTTAGGGCACGTACAGCAACTCTCACATCATTTAACCTTGCAAACTACAGTGAATTTTGACTCATTGTTGGCGCAGCTGGTTTAGCAGAAGGATGGATAACCGGTGAATGGATGGTAATATTTGCACTTTCCTTGTCATTCACTTTTGTAATTGCATCTCCTTTGAATATTGATTCCCAGAGGATCTATGCACGTTTACAGAACAGGCTTTTACGTTTTGAGCGTAAAAAGCGTTTACCAGAAGATGAATCCATTGAAATGAGTGATGCTGAAGTAATTGTTTTAGGTATGG
>DAOUPU010000061.1 GCA_030625995.1 Flavobacteriaceae bacterium | reverse complement strand
CGAATTGCCACTAATTTATAATAAAGTAAGTTCTTCTGAACGTAAAACCAGAGTAAACGAATTAATGGAAAAAATTGGAATTGCACACAGAGCATCTCACTTTCCTCAGCAACTCTCTGGTGGACAACAACAAAGAGTAGCCGTTGCACGAGCCCTGATCACTAAACCACATCTCATTTTGGCCGATGAGCCAACGGGCAACCTGGATAGTTCACATGGAAATGAAGTGATGGAAATGATGTGTGAATTAAACGAAGCTGGAACCACAATTATAATGGTAACACATTCCGCTCACGATGCAAGTTATTCAGGAAGAGTTATCAATATGCTAGACGGTCAGATCATTTCAGAAAAGAAGAGCAAAGCAACTCAAGAAGCAATTTAACCTAAAATTCAACAAGATGTTTAAGAATTATTTAAAAGTAGCTTTTCGCAGCTTAAATAAGAATAGAATTTATGCCTTGATCAACATACTCGGTTTGGCTTTAGGCTTAACAGTTACCATATTGGTATTCATGTTCGTAAAAGACGAAATGAGCTATGAAAAACATTGGAGTGGTTACGATCGGGTATACAGAACAGGTATCAAGGCGAATATGATGGGTCAAAAAATGGATGCACCTGTTTCGCCCAGCCCCATGGCAAATGCATTCAGAACTGAATTTACGGATGTTGAGACTGCAACACGAATTAATCCTGTAAATCAGGAAATTATGATGCGTCATGAGCAAACTAAAGTATATATTCAGCACGGCGTTTATGCTGATAGCACATTTTTCAAAATATTTGACTATGAGTTTGTTCACGGTGATCCTGAGGCCGCTTTAAATGAAGAAAATGCCCTAGTACTGACAGAGGAATCAGCCAGAAAATTATTTGGTGATAAAAATGCATTTGGTGAAATTGTCAATTATGATAACAGAAGAGATTATATAGTCAAAGGAATTGTAAGAGAACCAAAAGGGCATGCACATTTTGAATTTGATATGTTTATGGCTCAAAACGATATTCGAAATATATGGATGTCTAATAGTTTTAATACCTATGTAAAGCTTCGAGAGGGTGCAGATTTTAATAAATTCAACGAGGAAATGACGGCTAATTTCACAAAAAAAATTGAGCCTGATGTTGAAGCCTTTATGAAGATCACCCTGGAGGAATTTCTGGAATCAGGCAATACATTTGAATATCAATTGCAGCCTTTAAAAGACATTCATTTATATTCTCATAAAGATTGGGAAATAAGACAGAACGGTAATATTATATATATTTATGTATTTATCGGAATTGCAATTCTGGTGATCCTGATAGCAGGGATCAATTTCATGAATTTATCTACTGCCAGGTCTGGTAAAAGAGCCAAAGAGGTCGGTGTAAGAAAAGTGACAGGAGCATCACGTAAAATGTTGATCACTCAATTTCTTACCGAATCAATTATACAAAGTTTTATAGCTCTTTTTATAGCCTATATTCTTGTTGAACTATTTTTACCGGGCTTTAACAATGTGATGGAAACTGAGTTAAATCTTTTTAATAACCACCTTAGTGAAACAATTCTTTTTTCTATAGCAGTAACTTTATTCTATGGCATTTTTGCAGGTAGTTATCCGGCATTCTTCTTATCAGGATTTCAACCTGTATCCGTTTTAAAAGGTGATCTCACTAAGACCAAGGGTGGTACCCTTTTGAGAAAGTCCTTGGTTGTTTTTCAGTTTACGGCTTCTACAATTTTAATAATTGGGATGATCATCATCTTTAGTCAGATTTCTTATTTACATAACAAAGACATTGGTTTTAAAGGAGATCAAGTGATCGTGGTGCCGCTTCAAACAGATCAAATGACTGAAAATTTCAGAAATTATAAAGATATTTTTTTAAAGAACAGCAATGTAATAAGCGTTAGCCGATCTTCTTATCTGCCTGGTGACGGCCCAAACCAAAATATGTTCGTTTTAGAAGGCAGTCAAGAACACCTGCCATTGTGGAATATGGAAGTCGATTATGATTTTCTGGAAACGTTAGATATTGAATTGGTGGAAGGTAGAGATTTTGACAGAGAGATGGAGTCCGATTCTATTCCTTATTTTATTCTGAATGAAACTGCCGTAAAGAATCTGAATATAGAAAACGCCGTCGGAAGACGTATGGGAACATTTATCAACCAGCAAGGTGATATGGCATTTGGTAATATTATTGGAATAGTAAAAGATTTTCATATTGAAGGTTTTGATCAGCCAATTAGACCAATGGTTCTGTCCATAAATAATTGGGTTTGGTACGCTTCATTTAAAATAGCTCCTGAAGATATGAATGCAACAATAGATTATCTTGAAGAGGAATGGAATAAATTAGAACCTTCGCATCCATTTCGATATACTTTCCTGGATGAAAAATTTGGTGCCTTACTCAAGCAACAGGAAAATTTTGGCACCATGTTCTTTTTCTTGACTATACTTGCTATTATTATCTCTGCAATGGGTTTGTTTGGTCTTGCTTCTTATACTGCAGAACAACGTACAAAGGAGATTGGCGTGAGAAAAGTATTAGGTGCTTCGGTTGGTCAAATAATGAATATGCTAACCAAGGATTTTATAAAACTTGTTCTGATAGCAAATATTTTTGCCTGGCCGGTGTCTTATTTATTAGCAAAGAATTGGTTGACTAATTTCTCTTATCAAATAGATATTCCCGTATTGCCATTTGTGTTTGCTTCCTTACTGGCAGTTATAATTGCTTTGGTAACAGTAAGTTCACAGGCTTATTATGCTGCGAACTCCGATCCGGTAAATGCTTTGAAATATGAATAACAAATAAACTACCTCTACGCAAGCATACGAGGTATTAAATTGAGTTTGCAATGCAAACATCCTGAATTCCGTCCGCCAGAGGCAGGACGGGGAATTAAACCAAGTCTTCTCGTCCGCCGTAGCGGAACGCGAAGGAGGATTAAACTCAAGATTAATTAATTGCAAAATTGGCCTTTCTTATCAGGGGTCTTTTTTTGTTTGAAACCAAACTCTTAGTTTGTAGGGTATGCAAGAAATTGGACAAAAGAATATTCAGACGTATGATTTTAATACATTTTGATAAATTTAAACATAATTTCGGACAGAAAACTGTGCAGTTCATCCTTTTTACGTAAAAACTATGAGGAAGTTTAACTATATTAGATTTTTAATAAAAACCAAATGTTATGATTAAAACACTGATGTATCACAAAGTAGAAGATTTTGATAAATGGAAGATAGCTTTCGATAAATTTAAACCTATCAGAAAAAAGGCGGGGGAGATGAACTATTCCGTTGGCACAATTCATGGACAACCGGATACAGCCTATGTTATTAACGGTTGGAAAACGATTGAAGCTTTCGAAGCTTTTGTGGGGTCCTCTGAACTTGCAGATGCCATGAAAAGCGCCGGCGTTCTAGAACTTCCACATACCCTTATCATGGAAGAAATGGAGAGTAAATAGCCAAATTCAGCTTTCTTGAATCAAACTTCAGAGATTTAATTCTGCCGATTGTCGGACCTTCTGTTATTATTGCGCTTTTGCCTTCTGTTATTAGATCTGTTATTTCGGCCTCTATGGAAATTTGAATTTGTGGGTTTGCGAGATCTTTGCTGTTGCTTTTTTGGTGTAGTTGGTTCATTGGGATCCGGTTCAAAACCTTCCAAAACCTCACTTGATATTTTTAAGCCCACAAGCTTCTCAATATCTCTTAAATAGTCTATTTCTTCTCCACAGACCAATGATATGGCTTCTCCACTCGCTCCGGCCCTTCCGGTTCTCCCAATTCTATGTATATAATCTTCAGGAATATTGGGTAGCTCAAAATTTACTACATGAGGCAGTAATGGAATATCCAAGCCTCGAGCGGCAATATCCGTTGCTACCAAGACCCTGATGGAATTATTCTTAAACCCTGCTAAAGCTTTGGTTCTTGCACCCTGACTCTTATTGCCATGAATAGCCGCAGCCGTAATTCCCGCAGCAACCATTTTCTTACACAATTTATTTGCACCGTGTTTTGTTCTGGTAAACACAAGGACCTGCTTCCAGTTGTCATCAATAATCAGATTAATTATTAAACTTGTCTTTTTAGCTTTAGCAACACGATAGACCTTTTGATTTATGATTTCTACGGTGGTGTTTTCAGGTGTTGCTTCAATCTGGGCAGGATGATGTAATATGCCATTGGCAAGTTTTTTAATGTCTTTTGAAAATGTTGCCGAAAATAATAAATTTTGCCTTCTCGAAGGCAACAGTTTCATAATGCGTTCAATATCTCTTAAAAAGCCCATATCCAGCATTCTATCTGCTTCATCCAAAACTAAGATCTCAACTTTAGCCAGAGACAATACATTTTGGTTTACCAGATCCAAAAGACGTCCTGGTTTAGCAACTAAGATATCTACACCCCGTCTTATTTGTTTTACCTGAGGAATTTGACTTACACCGCCAAAAATTACCGCAGCACGAAGATCTAAAAATTCACCATACTCCCTTACATTAGAAAACACTTGAGCCGCCAATTCGCGAGTGGGAGTCAGGACCAAAGCTCGAACCGGCCGATGTCTTAAATGCTGGCCTTGGGACAGAATTTGTAGCATGGGCAATGTAAATCCCGCTGTTTTACCGGTGCCGGTTTGCGCTGAAGCCAATACATCTTTTCTTTCTAAAATTACAGGTATTGCTTTCTCTTGTATAGGTGATGGTTGATCGTATCCTTTCTTGTTGATTGCTTTCAACAGGGCAGGAGAAAGCCCTAATGAATTAAATGACATATAAATCGTTTAAAAAATGACAATTTAATTACGTCATTTCTATAAGCGGGCAAATATACGTCTATTTTTATAATGCAAAGTGAAAAGCAAGTTGGCTAATAAAAAGCAATTCCGATTAGTTTGGCTAAATTTGCGATATCAATATTTAACTCAGATTGTTTAATTATATTTGCACCCTTATAATGACCTGATGAGATATAAAATTCTCCTTTGGTTTATGTAATGAACTAATAATTAAAATTTTAAAACTAAACTTTATGAAAATGCTTAAAATTTATTCACTTGTGTTAATTGCCTTTATGTTAGTATCAACAAATGCATTTAGTCAGGAAGGCCCGGAAAGTAGACCCGCAAGAGAAAAATGGGATCTTGTAGCTATGCAAGGAACAGTCACGGAAATAGTAAAAGAAACTCGTGATATTACGCTCAGGGGTACCGAAGGAAACCTAGTTACAATTACAGCTGGTGAGGAAGTAGAGAGATTCGATGAAATTGAAGTAGGAGATGTGATCACGTTTGAATATTGGAAATATTTGAAAGCTGAGTTTCGCAAACCAACAGCGGAAGAGATAGCAGAACCCTTAGTTGCAGCGGCGGAGGGTGTTAAAGCACCGGAAGGAATGGATCCGGGGGCAGTGGTTGGAGCTGTGGTTAAGGCTGTTGTATCAATTGAAGCACTTAATCGCCCTCTTATGTTGGCAACTGTTAAAGGACCCAGAGGTAACTACTTAGCCATTCCGATGGAGGATGAAGTATTAATTACAGAACTAAATATTGGTCAGGTGTTAATCCTTACCTATGCAGAAGCTGTTGCAGTGTCTCTTACTAAAGTAAGTGCTGCGGTAGAAGAATAGGAAACGCATTTAATTTTTATTAGTGAAACTCAATTTTGAGGAGTTTTAAAACGAACTCAAAAATGTAAGTTGAACTAATACCGCTTTTTCTAGCGGGATCTAGGTTTACTCGACCTTTTAGGTCGATTCCTTTTATCGGGTTCAGGGTTCTACCCTGAGGTTTAATACCTTTTATTTTGGCCTGAATGATTATATCATTCAGGCCAACTCATATTAGAGATCTGGTTTATGCGCATTCAATTGGCACAGGCAAGATTCAATACTGTAAGTGGCTTAGTCCTACAGATTGGATTCTTTTATTGATAAAACACAATATGATAACAATAACCAGAGTCAATTCCAAGAATAAGAATTTCTTAAAGCTGGTGAAGCTCCTTGATGCTGAGCTGGCATTGAGGGATGGTGATGATCATAGTTTCTATAGCCAGTTCAATAAAGTTGACCTGATGAAGAATGTTGTGGTGGCATACGAAGATGGAATTGCATTGGGTTGTGGTGCAATGAAAATGGTGGCCTCTAAGACAATGGAAATAAAAAGAATGTACGTGATGCCAGAAAGTAGGGGAAAGGGAATAGCTATTAAAGTATTAACCGCACTAGAGGATTGGGCAAGGGAATTAGCCTGTGAAAAGTGCATCTTAGAAACGGGTAAAAGACAACCCGAAGCTATTAAACTTTATCTAAAAAGAGGATATAAAAGGATCCCAAATTATGGTCAATATACTGATGTTGAAAACAGCTTATGTTTTCAAAAGGAAATCATAATTATTTCTAGAGAGTAGTGCTGAAAAATAGTTTGGATCAGAACTTTCATTTAATAAAGTCAATATTTGACCAATAATAAATAAGATCAAGGTTACATTGGTTACAAAATGGTTAGAATTGAACATTTTATTTTTTAAGATGATATAAGAATTTGAGAAAGGTTGTATATATAACTTAAAGTCGGGTTTATGAATGCTATTGGGTTGATTATCAAATTTTTCTGCGTATATAATAAATGCTGATTAAATTCAAATTTATACAACAAATACCCCCAAAAATTCGTTTAAGAGGCTGAAATTGTCAGTGAAAAGGAAAAGTTCCATTTTTTTTTGTAGCCATTTTTTCCTATTTTGGACGAGATTTTAACAAATAACAACGAATGATTAAGAGATGAGCAAATATTTTCAATATTTGGTTGCGGGAATAATTTTACTCTTTAGTAATTTTATTGTATCCACTTCTACTTTGGCGTCAAGTTCTGATGACATGGCTATACTTCCTGTAACTTCTTTGGAATCTATTGATAAAGAGCTAATTACACCAATTTACCCAGAGTTAATAACAAAAAAGGTTTCTCAGAAATTGGATTCTGTTATTGATAGATTTAATAAAAGGTATGATTTTCACGGTAGTATTTTAGTAGCTAAAAAGGGAAAACTACTTTATTCGAAGGAAGTTGGATATGCTGATTTTAAGGAGAAAACCAAATTGGACAAATATTCGGTTTTTCAATTGGCTTCGGTAAGCAAGCAGTTTACGGCAACAGCAATAATGATTCTTTATGAAAGAGGACAGCTGGATCTTGATGATCTAGTGACAAAATATTATCCAAATTTTCCATACGAAGAAGTTACTATAAAACATTTGTTAAACCACACTTCAGGCTTACCAAAATATTTTTGGTTGGCTGAGCATAAATGGGATAAGGATAAAGCTCCTACAAATAATGAAATGATGCAAATGTTGGCGGATCATAAGGTGGAAAGATTTTTCAGACCTGGCAGGAATTTTGACTATTCGAATACAGGATATTTTGTTCTTGCATCCATCGTAGAAAAAGTTACCGATATGAAATATGGTGATTTTTTGGAGAGTAATATTTTTGAGCCTTTACAAATGAGTTCCTCCTTTGTCTACAGTTTTGAGAATGATTCTATAGGTATTAATCAATTGTCGGGTTATCGTGTTTATAGGGGACGATACCATGCAGAGATCGGCGGTACAATTAATGATGCCATTGTTGGTGATAAAAATGTTTATGCTACAGGTGAAGATTTATTCAAGTGGATCAACGGACTAAATAGCGGGAAAGTAATTTCTGATAAGTCTTTGGATTTGATGTATACAAAAGGAGAAACAGTATATGGAAGAAAAGTACCTTATGGTTTTGGCTTTAGGATTGATACGAAGAATGATGAAAAAGTAATTTACCATCACGGGAAGTGGAACGGATTTAGCACCTCTATCACCCAATATACAGATTCTGATCTATTGGTTATAGCACTGGAACATTCTAGTTATAATTCAATGAAACACTTAAATAGTACAGTTAGAAGTGTTGTGGAAGAGAATTTTGATCCAACTGGCTCAGAATTGGCTGTTACAGATCTAAATTAACTTCTATCTGATGTTTTAATAAATCATCAAATGTTTCTCTTTCTCTGATAAGATAATCCTTGTTTTTATATACCATAACTTCAGCCGGGCGGCAACGTGAATTATAATTTGATGCCATACTAAAACAATATGCTCCGGCATTTTTGAAGGATAAAACATCTCCCTGGCGTATTTCAGCTATGGGTCTGTGTTTTGCAAAGGTGTCAGTTTCACAGATATATCCCACAACAGTGTACTTCTTTTCATTTCCTAATGGGTTAGAAATATTATCAATATGATGATATGCATCATAGTACATGGGTCTTAGCAAGTGATTCAGTCCAGAATCGATTCCTGCAAAGATGGTATTGGTATTTGGTTTAACTACATTTACCTTAGCTAAAAAATAACCACATTCACTCACTAATAATTTACCAGGTTCAAATTCTATTGCCAGATCTTTACCGTAGTCCTTACAAAATTCATTAAATCGATCGCTCATTATTTTACCGAATTCCTCTATGTCAGTTGAAGGATCTTCCTCTTTATAGGCCACTTTAAATCCGCCTCCAAAATCAATAAAATCTAAATCGTTAAAATTTCTCGCTATTTCGAACAATACCTCTGCACCCCTAACGAAAACATCAATATCTAAAATGTCAGATCCGGTATGCATATGAACCCCATCAATTCTTGTTCCTGTCTGCTTGATTATTTCTAAAACATCAGGCATATGCTCTTTCGAGATACCAAATTTTGAAGAGACATGCCCCACGGATATTTTCTTATTGCCACCGGCCATAATATGTGGATTAATTCGAATACTTACTGGAATATTAGGATATTTTGATCCAAATTCTTCCAGAACCGAAAGGCTATCCAATGTAATCTTAGCTCCAAGGGAAACGGCATGATCCAATTCGGTCATAGAGACGCCGCTTGGTGTAAAACAAAGTTGGTCTGGTGTAAATCCAGCTTCTAAGCCCAATTGTACTTCTTGAATAGAGACACAATCCAGGTTTCCGTTGAGAGATTTGATAAGTTTAAGAATACTAATATTAGAAAGTGCCTTGGTGGCATAATTTATTTTCAAATTATTCACACCACTAAATGCATTTTCAAGCCTTTTGTACTGGGAAATTATTTTCTCCGCGTCATAAACATATAACGGGCTCCCGTATTTTTGCTCCAAGGATATTAAATATTCTTTATTCATCTAATCAAATTAATGGGATGCAAAAGTAGCGAACTGAATTATTTATCAAAATTTTTTTATAAATAATAACAAATAAGGTTTTTTTGTAAGTATTTAGTAAGATCCATTTTTTAATTGCCGATGCTATCAGTAAAAAAATACTGGTTTAACTTACATTGGTAACTGGTTTATTCCCTTCATTTCATTTATTGTGAGAGTTTTTATAAGATCACCTCAAATAATTCATTTTCTAATCATTATAATTTTAATTTGCATATTTCTTAGCAGTTAGTTCGGCAACTTTTACAATAACTTCCGTTGCTTTTTGGATCGATTCAACAGGGACGTACTCGTATCTTCCATGAAAATTATGGCCACCGGCAAATATATTTGGGCATGGCAGACCCTTATAGGATAGCTGTGATCCATCTGTTCCACCTCGGATTGCTTTAATTAATGGTTTAATATTCAACTCATTCATTGCTTCTTCCACAATGTCAACTATATGCATTACCGGTTCTACCTTCTCTCTCATATTAAAATACTGGTCTGTTATTTCAACTTCAATAAGATCCGATCCTAGCTTTTTGTTCATTTTATTCACCAGATCTTTGAATATTTTCTTTCTATGGAGAAATATTTCCATGTCGTGATCTCGAATGATATATTCAAGTGTTGTTTTTTCGACGTCACCATGCATATCATGTAAATGAAAAAAACCTTCATAACCTTCTGTTTCCTGAGGAATTTCATTCTTAGGTAATCCACTGATAAAATCATTTGCGATGAGCATGGAGTTGATCATCTTTCCCTTAGCATAACCGGGATGGACAATTTTTCCTTTTACGGTAACCACTGCACCTGCGGCATTAAAATTTTCATACTCCAATTCTCCAATAGTACTTCCATCCATTGTATACGCCCAATCTGCTCCAAATTTTTCAACGTCAAATTTATGAGCACCTCTCCCTATTTCTTCATCCGGTGTAAACCCAATTCTGATCTTGCCATGTTTAATTTCGGGATGTTGAATAAGATATTCCATAGCTGAAACAATTTCAGTAATTCCGGCCTTATCATCTGCTCCTAGTAGGGTTGTTCCATCCGTGGTAATTAATGTCTTCCCTTTATATAATAGAAGGTCTTCAAAATAATCAGGACTGAGGACAATATTTTCTTCTTTGTTCAATAGGATATCCTCTCCATTATAATTTTTATGAATTTGTGGTTTTACATCAGTTCCGGTAAAATCCGGGCTGGTATCAAAATGAGCAATGAAGCCAATGGTTGGCACTTCAAAGTCTATATTACTTGGTAAGGTTGCCATGATATAGGCATTTTCGTCAATGGTCACATCGTGTAAGCCTATTTCTTTTAATTCTTCGAATAATAAATTGGCAAGATCCCATTGTTTTTTAGTACTTGGAGTAGTAGTACTATTTGAATCAGATTGAGTATCGATCTGAACATAACTTATAAAACGATCAATAATTTTTTGCATGGACATAAATTTTAACAAAAATATTAAATCTAGTTTAGAAGAAAAAAAAAGAGAGGCTGTTTGTTTGCAACCTCTCTATGTTTTAATTGATTCTTTTTGATTTATTGCCCAACAGGACATATATAAGCATAAGCTATAATATAAGTGTCTAGTGGCCACATCACTCTAGAAAATGTGAACGACGTTCTATCTACATTATATTCAGAAAATGTATAATATTCAGAAGGTATAACAGTTTCAGCCCCAGCTCCATCTATTGGATATTGGTTTTCACTAATATTTAAATGAATTTCACTTAGTTCATAATTTGCATCAGTAATTACATAGGTTACATCAGCCTCCAGTACAACCTCTTGACCTACAATATTGTCAATAAGAACATACCCAACTATTTTACCATTAGATAAATTACAATCTACCGCATCCACATATAGTGGCATCCTATAGGAGTAGTTAGTTTGATAATTTATTGTTTCAGAGTACATAAAGTCATTGGTCCAACCCCATTGATTAAATCCGTCTTCAATAAAACAAATAGCTTGTTCTTTATACGCGAAAGCATCCAGACACTCGAGGACTGTATCGTTACCGGTATTGCCATTATCATCATTTGTTCCACCACCTGTACCAGTACCTGTATCACCGTTTGTGCCATCACTGCCGTCATTACCACCATCATCATTGCTACCATCATCATTGCTACCATCATCATTGCTACCATCATCATTGCTTCCATCATCATCACTACCATCATCGTCGTTACCATCATCATCACTTCCATCATCATCACTTCCATCATCGTCACTTCCATCATCATCACTTCCATCATCATCACTTCCATCATCGTCACTACCATCATCGTCACTACCAT
>DAOUPU010000152.1 GCA_030625995.1 Flavobacteriaceae bacterium | reverse complement strand
TGCAATAGAAAGAATTATTTACCTCAATATGGCCACTACTAACACGGACAAATTGGTGAACAATGTTGAAGAAGCTATGAATTCTGGTGGTGTTGAAGCAGCAAAAGAAGTTTGTAGAAATACAAAAGGTCCGGTTGCCTCAATTTTTTATCAAGGATTAGATAGAATGGATGAAGGCGTTGAAGCTGCTGAAAAAGCGGTTGTCTCTTATGGTGGCGTTCAAATGGGATTATTGGAGAAAAATGTTTCCTGGTTATCTCTGTTTATTTCCTTAGCTCCGATGCTTGGGTTCATGGGTACGGTAATTGGTATGATTAGCGCATTTGACTCCATTGAAGCTGCAGGTGATATTTCTCCGGCGGTTGTTGCAGGAGGTATTAAAGTAGCGTTATTAACAACTGTATTTGGTTTAATTGTAGCAATTATTCTTCAAATATTTTATAATTATATTATATCAAAAATAGATGGTATAGTTAATAGTATGGAAGATGCTTCAATTAAATTAGTCGATCTGTTGATCAGAAAAAAATAAAAAGTTATGAATAGTAAAATATCTAAAATTTTATCTATCGTTACAGGATTGATTGGCTTGGTTGCTCTTTATTTTCTAATGATGATAATAATGGAAGGAGATGATGCGGTAAAAGAAAGTGTTGATTTACAAAATAGTCTTGTATCTCCATACATATCTTTTGCTAAAGTTGTTTTATATATTACCGCTATTTTGGCGGTAGGATTCTCTATAGTGAATTTAGTTAAAAACCCACAATTACTTAAAAAATCTCTGATTTCTTTAGTTGCCTTAGGAATATTATTGGCAATAGCTTATACTATGGCTGATGATGGTGAGACACTCACTGCTGCCGGTAATGTGGTAAAAGATGGTGAAGCCGGAACTACATCTAAATGGGTAAGTACCGGAATTTGGTATTCTGTAATTCTGGGAGGGGTTGGATTATTTATTATTTTTGGAGGTTTTATTAAATCAATAGTATCAAAATAATATTATGGCAAAAAGAGACTTACCAGAGATTAATGCGGGGTCCATGGCGGATATCGCTTTCTTGTTACTCATATTCTTTTTGGTTACAACTACAATGGATGTGGATACTGGAATATCCCGTAAATTACCGGAAAAACAGCAAGATGATATTAAACCTCCTATACTAAAGGAAAAAAACGTATTTGTCGTTACGGTAAATCGTAATAACGAAATACTAGTGGAAGGGGATAAATTTATGACTGTTGATAAAATACGGGAGGAAGCCATTAATTTTATTGATAATGGTGGTGGATTAGGAAACCCTATTGACGAAGCAGAACCTGCTGAATGCGACTGGTGTGAAGGAGCAAAAGATCCGGCATCTTCAGATCATCCCAATAAAGCGGTTATATCTTTAGAAAGTGACAGAGGTACTTCCTATGGGACTTATATCGCTGTTCAAAACGAATTGGTTGGAGCTTATACTGAATTAAGAAATAGATTGTCCAATAAATTGTATGGTGTATCTTATACACAGCTTTTAAAAGATAATAAAAGTCTACCATCACAAAGTTTAAAGGACAAGATAGCAAATATTAAAACTAAATATCCGCAGATAATTTCGGAAGCAGAACCAACAAAATAATCTTTATATGTCAAAGTTTAGAAAAAAGAAAAAAGGAATGCCGGCAATTTCTACCGCTTCATTACCTGATATTGTATTTATGCTATTGTTCTTTTTTATGGTGACAACAGTTATGCGTGAGACCGAATTAAAAATTATGAAACCTAAGTTGCCAAAAGCTACCGAGGTTAAGAAATTAGAACGTAAAAGTTTGGTTAGTTATATTTATGTTGGTAAAGTAAAAGGACAAGGCGGAGATAAGATTCAGTTAAATGATAGAATTGCGGATGTTAAAGATGTAAAGTATTTTATTTTTGCGGAAAGAGATACTCATTCTGAAGATGAAATACCCTTATTGACTACATCTATAAAAGCTGATATTAATAGTAATGTTGGCACTATTACAGATATTAAAGAAGAGTTGCGAAATGTAAATGCTCTTAAGATAAATTATTCTACATTAACTGGAGATGTAATGGATAATATTAAATAATTAAAGTATTTAATTGTTATAAAAAACTCCCAATTAAATTGGGAGTTTTTCTTTTTTAGAGATATCTCCTCCTGAAATAGTGTTCAATGGTTATATAATTTTTCCTTCAGTTTTATATAGTTTTGCGCAGTGAATTATTTTTAAAGCTATTGTTTCTCATAGTTCCTTTAGGACAATCTTCAATTTATGAATATAATCGCTTCTTGATTTGCCACTTTGGGTCTCACCATGATTTAATGATACCTAAGTACCAGATCTAACAAGTTATCCGGCTGAATGATTGCCCACTTTCGAGTTCGCCATTTCATTGATTATTTCAATACTAAAAACTGAAAATTTCACAAGTCTATCTTCTAAATTGAATTTTATCATAAACCAATAACTTTTAAATTTTTGATTTAGGTAGAAACATAGTTAACTTAGAATGTTAAAATTTATAGTGATAAATATTGAACAAGGAACAAGCCTGCCTGGCCGGCAAAGGCAGGGATTTGTGATTTTAAAATTATTCATAAGATGACTAATAACCGTTGCTGATATAGTCATCTTATGAATGGTTCTGAATAAATATCTGGGGCATCATGTCTTCGGTAGAAAGATCTGCGAGTTTTCTTCACGCGGATCTCGCTGATATTTTTTATGTACCGGCTAACTGATAATTTCCTTGCCCACTGATATCGCCGATAATTATCAAGTTGATCTCACCGTTTTGATTAGCATAATCCTTCGATCTGCGTAATCTGCGAGAATAAAAAAGCAATTAATTAAAACCGGTCATCACTAATCTGGGATCTTCATGATTATTTCTTAAGTCTATTATTTCCAATTTCCCGTCTATGACTTGTACTTTCTAATAATAAATATTGGAATTTCACTCTCTGTACATTATTCTACTGCAGTTTTGTTTAAAATAATCCATGAATTTGCGCATCGATACGATCAATGATCGACCCTAAATCCTCTCGATTATCTACAATATTAAGATTATCTATGTCGATGATCAATAACTTGCCTTTGGTATAATTCGATATCCATGCCTCGTATCTTTCATTCAACCTGCTCAGATAATCAATACTGATCGAGTTTTCAAATTCTCGTCCACGTTTATGTATTTGGCCCACCAGGGTTGGAATACTGGCTCGAAGATATATTAATAGGTCCGGTGGAGTAACAAGTCTTTCCATCAATTCAAATAAAGATTGATAATTTCAGAAATCTCTATTGGTCATGAGACCCATGGCGTGTAAGTTGGGAGCAAATATATTTGCGTCTTCGTATATAGTTCTGTCTTGAATAATATTCTTGCCACTTTCTATAATCTCCAATATTTGACGAAAACGACTGTTTAAAAAATAAATTTGCAAGTTGAACGACCATCGTTCCATGGAACTGTAAAAATCATCCAGATAAGGGTTTTCGGTAACTGATTCATAATGAGGGCTCCACTTATAATGCTTAGCCAGTAGATTTGTCAAAGTCGTTTTTCCGGCACCAATATTTCCAGCAATGGCAATATGCATATTTATGATTTTTAGTATAGTTAGATCTGTTTCTTCCTACAATGGAAAAACGAAATTAAAAAAAAATATGGCTTATTTCTAAGCTTTAGATGGTTTTTAAATTATAAAATTTGGTATCGATACACTTTTGACCCGTCAAAAATATTTATTGATGAATTATTAATATAAATATCGGCTAAAGAATGATCAAATTCAATCAATACTTGGACGGTATTATTATTTTCTGTAAAAAAAAATGAACTGTATTTCAAATAAATAAATCCTTTTAAATATGGAGATATAAAGTCAATATCTTCATTTTTAAAAAAGCTGATAAAATTGCCGTATTCATTAATTTGAATCACACCTGTATTTCCTAAAACCCAGGCATTTTTATAGGTGCTTTTTAAAGATTTCGGAATGAAATCACTTTGGTAAAACGTTATTGGTTGCGTTTGTATCTTTTCTGCGTTATTTTGAAAATTGTACAGATGTAACTTATTATCATCTGCGAACAGCCAAAGATTGTTTTCTGAAGAATGACTTACCAATTGAACATTGTTGAACAATGTGTTTCTGGTGAAATCTATTTTATCTGTTAATTCATTCAATTTATTATCTAAGACGATGGCAGAATTATAATCTTGGTAAAATAAAACAATTTTAAAGGGATTGTTAATATCAACTGAGGTGATCTTCCCCAGACTCAAATTGGTATAATTAACTGTTCCTTGCACAGATCTTTTGAAGAAAGTGTTGTCCTTTATAAAGTATAGATTTTCGAATTCATCAATACCAACAAAAATGTCCGCATCCAAAGAGAAAGAATTTGTAAACTTTGTTTCCAATTTTTGTGAATGGATTGGCTTCACAGCAAAGACAAGTACTAAAATTAGAAAAAAATGCTTCATTAATCAAAGGTACGCAAGTTGAATAATAATATTTCGACATAGAAATGGGCGGTTTGAAAAAGTATGAATTTGTCATTTCGACTGTAATGGAGAAACCTCAAAATGTTAATTTTGAATGAAATAGATTCTTCGACTTCGCTCAGAATGACATTATAATATGCTTTTCAGACAGCCAATTTATGATTAAATTAATTGGGACTTATAATCCAAATGCCTCTTTAATTTTATTTATATAATCTAATTTTTCCCATGTAAACAGCTCTACTTCAACTGTTATATCCCCGGAATAAGGAGAACTGAATTTTTTTGTTACCAATTTTGGTGTTCTTCCCATATGGCCATAAGCAGCAGTTTCACTATAAATGGGATTTCTCAGTTTTAATCTCTTTTCAATAGCAGCAGGTCTCATATCAAACAATTTTTCTATTCCTTTTGCTATTTCGCCATCCGTCATTCCAATTTTAGCAGTACCAAAAGTATCAACATTGATAGAAGTAGGGCGTGCTACCCCAATTGCATAAGATACTTGCACCAAAATTTCATCACAAATCCCGGCAGCAACCATGTTTTTCGCAATATGTCGGGATGCATATGCTGCAGAGCGATCCACTTTACTCGGATCTTTTCCGCTAAAAGCACCACCCCCGTGAGCTCCTTTTCCACCGTAGGTATCTACAATTATTTTTCTACCCGTTAGTCCGGTATCTCCATGAGGGCCACCAATAACAAATTTTCCGGTTGGATTGATATGATATTTTATATCTTCATCAAACAGATCTTGAATTTTTTTAGGCAATTGAGCAATAACTCTTGGAATTAAAATACTTATAATATCCGATTTAATTTTAGCCAGCATTTTTTCATCTTCATCGAAATCATCGTGTTGGGTGGAAATTACAATTGTATCAATTCTTTTGGGAATATTCTCATCACTGTATTCTATAGTTACCTGGCTCTTAGCATCCGGTCGCAAATACTTTATCTCGCTGTCTTCTCTTCTTAATGCTGCCAGTTCAATTAACAAACGGTGACTAATATCAAGAGGCAGGGGCATAAAATTTTCGGTTTCATTTGTAGCATATCCGAACATCATTCCCTGATCTCCCGCTCCTTGCTCCTCATCTCCGTCCCTTTCAACTCCTTGATTAATATCCTGAGATTGTTCATGAATTAGAGAAATAACGCCACAGCTCTCCCCTTCAAATTTGTAAGCGCCCTTTGTATAGCCAATTCGGTTAATTGTTTCTCTCGCAATTTTAGCGACATCAATGTAAGTTTTCGTTTTAACTTCTCCGGCTAGTACAACCTGACCGGTGGTTACCAATGTTTCACAGGCAACCTTTGAATTGGGGTCAAAAGCTAAGAATGCATCTAATAAGTTGTCCGATATCTGGTCCGCTACTTTATCAGGGTGTCCTTCGGATACAGATTCTGATGTAAATAAATAAGACATAATAATTTATATTTTTATTTAGGAAGGAAAAGAATTTTATTACAGCCAGGGACTAAAAGAAGTAAAGATAACTTTACTGTTTTAGCATTTTTATTCTGTGAATCCAATTCAACAGCAGAGGTTGCAATCAGCTCAAATCCTTCCTCTGTTATATTTGAGATAGCAAATTTAATTAAAATAAAAACTCTAATCATCATAAAAATTAGTTTAATTAAAAAAACAAATATTCTTATGACCGTAAATCAGAAAGTATCAAGCCCAGAAAAGG
>DAOUPU010000145.1 GCA_030625995.1 Flavobacteriaceae bacterium | reverse complement strand
AAAAGATTATCTACTGCTCTTTTTTTTGATTCCAGTGCATCCTCATGAGGAGCCATCCGATAACAAGTGATTAGGTCCGTATTTTCTGCCAGTCGCCTGGACACATTACCATGCAGATCCATTGAGGTGGAAATAATAGTTTTCTTACCAATCACTTCCCTAACCCTAATAATAAAATCACCTTCCGGATCGTCCAGGCCTACCACACTCATTGCACCATGGATATCAAAGAAGAGACCGTCGTATGGACCATTTTTTTTAAGCATATCCAGAGTTTTAGTTACCAAGGATTCATAAGCTTCTCTGGTAACTGTACCACCGGGCAGGGCATGCCCCCGCATTGTTGGAATCCAATCTGCCCTTTTCCGATTCAGCGAGTCAGGAGATAAGAATGGATAGTAGGAAAATACATCATCGGAAATTCTTACATGAAATGCCTCTTCATGGGTAAGCGCAGGTGAAAAGGTACTTGATTCTATGGCTAACCCTGCTATGGCGATTCGTGGAAGTTGTTTTTCTTCCCGTTCCTGATTATTACTATGTTGTTTACATCCCGATAAAGAGGATAGTAATATTAAGATAAAGAGTATTTTTTTCATATCTGTTCTTACAGGTTGTTTATATTATATATTAATTGTCAAGGTATTATTTTATTGTTGAATTTGCATTATAAAAAAAGCAAATTGTAATCCGTCATACAGTCCGTGTGAGATAATTAATGGAAGTAATCTGCGATACTTGTAAAAGTAAAAACTTACGAGCAAACTTTTAAGTCCGATGGAAATTATTCCTGCCGTTCCCTGATATAAATGTACAAATCCAATTAGTGAGGAGGCTAAAAATATTGCCAGAATATGCCAATCTTTATTCTCATTGATATTCCACATGGTTTTCAGTAAAAATGTCCTGGATAGTTCCTCAAAAAGTGCTATCCCAATCCATAAAACCGGACCGAACCAAATGACCATTAATAAAGGACTATTTGCCAGATCAATCATTACATTGATAAGTTCTGTATTTGGGGGATTACGATTAGGAATCCATTCATAGAGCGTTGATCGTTCTAAAAAGAACATTGTGAAATATATTATTGTCAAACCAAAGCCAATCAAAATATCCCAATACCATGTTCCTTTTCCCGAATTGAAGGTCTCTTTAAAGGTCTCTTTTAGTAGGAATTTATTTAGTAAAAGAATAAGTATGATCGACCCACCACCGAAAAGTAGTGGGTAAACTGTCATGTCTATGGTAGTGAAATTTTCAATTTGCGTCAGTCTATACCAGATCATTATTATATTGATCGGTAAAATAGCAATACTGATTGCGATAATATTTTTTATTACTTTATTCATGTTCGTTTCATATGATCAATTTTTTTTCGTAGAAGACAACGCTTATTTATTAGACTTCATGTGGATTTTTCGCTAAATAATATCTTACAAATTTTCGATTTCTATTATCTGACTTACAATAAAACCGACTTCTTTTATTTTGATATCCTCCAAAGATCTTAGTTTTAAGTGACGGCGATATATCCCCTTTCCTTCTAATAAATTTTTGGAGTCGTCAAATTTTACTCCATAACTAAACTCAAGTGAAACATGATTTTTGCGAACAAACAAACCCGCAAAATCATCAATAAGGCTAAACATGATTCCACCATACATAATTCGTTCTTTCACTTCTGGATAATTATCAAAAACAATTTCACGAACTTTCTCAAGAATCTGAAATTTCGTAGTGTCAAGAACCTTAATATTTTCTATGAACTTTTGAGTTTTGATGTCATTGGATTTTTTCATCATATTTATTAATGTCAATTAAGAGAACGTCATGGTTAGGACAAACCACATATATTATTAGTGAAACTCAATTTTGAGGAGTTTTAAAACGAACTCAAAAATGTAAGTTGAACCCGCCTAAAGGCCGGCGTGGCAGGCTAATACCGCTTTTTTTAGCGGGATCTAGATTAATACCTAGACCTTCTAGGTCGATTCCTTTTATAGGGTTCAGGGTTCTACCCTGAGGTTTAATACCTTTTATTCTGTCAAAAAAACTATTTACAATTTGCTTAAAATACTAAGTTGTATGAATCATAATCATTATAATATGTTTGTGTTTATAGTTCATTAGTCATTTCTCCCAAGTTTATTTTCTCAACTTTTGTAAAAATTATTTCTCTTACAAACTGCATTTCGCCCCACAAATATTTGTTTCCCTTTAGTCCTTTCGTAGTTCTCATTCTTCTATTCAGTCGATTTATTTCTTTATCAGTCGCCTTTCTAATTTCTCCAAGTTTTCCATATAATTTAATCGCCGGATAATTACTAAAATTACCTTTTAATAATGATTTTAACCAAAATAGAGTATTACTGTTGACTCCTAAAACGCAAATATTTCGATTGGTTTTAACGTGGATCGGTAATTTAGATGGGTATTTTTCAAAATAAAATCCAGCCCTATTGTCATTCAGAAATAGCGAACCAATTGGTGTCACTGTTGGATTATTTTCAGAATCAACTGATGCAATTGAGACATAAAAGTTCGACCTGAAACTTTTATTAAAATGCTGCCTTATTTTATTCCAATCGGTTTTTATGTCCATCGTGTTTTTATAGCTTGTAAATGATTATTTTGCAATAGTTAATTGTGGTTAAAAATATCTATAATTGCCTGGCATAAAATTCTTTTTTACAATTACCTCACTTCTTAAAAAGTCAATACAGATTATATTGCATCTATCTTCTAAACTTAATGATTTATCCTTTTATACTGGCTCTGATTATGTTATTTCTAAATTTCATTTGTTCATCACTCTGGATCTTTGTAAATTTTAATAAAACATTAAAGGCTTTTTGAATGATAGAATACTTACTATAAATGAAATAGGACATATCGATCGATCTGTTTATCATTTTTTCTTTTGTGTAATTTATAACAGCTCCAAAGTCAATGGTTTTAATTCCTTTTTCAATGGCGAATTCTGTCATTTTAACAAAAAGAATGTCGTATGCGTGATAAGTAGTTTTTCGACTACGATCAAAAGCTCCGTGAAGGGCATTCAAATAATTCCCAGTCAATAATGCCACCTGGTATCCAATAAATTCATTGTCTAATGTGGCTATGAAATAATAAACATTTTTGACTTCTGTGCTGCCAGTGGTTAATGCTGCCTGGAGATAAAGTTCCTGATAAGGCAGATAGAATACACTTTTTTCAGAGGTTGACAGAAAGCATTTCTTTAATGAACGGAGTTGATCTTTATTAAGTTGTTGTTCAACTCTTGTATATTTACCTCCCTTATTTTTA
Organism: Flavobacteriaceae bacterium; assembly: GCA_030625995.1. GTDB lineage: Bacteria > Bacteroidota > Bacteroidia > Flavobacteriales > Flavobacteriaceae > Lutimonas. The sequence goes on along the minus strand of DAOUPU010000145.1, from coordinate 3,263 downwards.
AATACTCTCAATTTACGATTTATATTCTTATGGTTCTTGGTGTAGTCTTCTATAGAAGTCATTGATGAACAATCTATTAAAGCGTGAGGAAGAGCTGGTAATATAGAAGCAGATCCTTATAAGCCGCTATTCTCAGTATAATCATTTATAAATGTCAATAAGCTATTCTCTTTTAAATACCTTAACATAGCTTTAAAGACCTCCTCGGATTTTTCCGGATCTTTAACAAAGCCAGGGTTTGACATCATATCCATACAACAACCAAATTTCATCCATAAGTAAAACGGTATATTGATCATGTTTATTAACCCGGAAAGTAGTTTGTTATTAAACAGTGATCTGCCATATTTTTTACATTTTATAATAATCGTTACACCGTAAAGATTATCGTCTTTAAATACCCTAAGTAAGAGTGGTTTTGTGTTTTTCACACCGGAATTGAACAGACAGCTAAAGACTTCCCAGATGCTGATGTCCAAGCCGTTATACTTCAAATATTCTTCAAAGATATCTTTTTCCCCACTTGTTAAGTATTTGTCTGTTAGTTCAAAAGTGTACATTTCTTTCCGTTTTTTTTCCTTTGGAGGTGAGTAAAATTTAAATTCAATTGTACGATCTAAATTCAATTAATCAAATTTATTGCATAGAAGGTGTTGGAATCTGTATTTTTATTTCTTTTGAAAACTTTTCCCATTCGGCAATCATTTCTGCATATTTTTCGGGTTCTAATTCCTTTAGATCTTTCTGCTCTCCTATATCTTCGTTAAGATTATAAAGAGCAAAATTTTCAATTTTGAACGGTTTGATAAAATTAGTGATTTTCCAAATACCCTTCCGGAGCATGGCATTTCCATAATGCTCAATGGCAAATACATAAGTTGAGGGATGAATTTCATCAGTTTTTCCTGAAGCAAATGGTATCAGTGAACTTCCTCTTAGGGCATAAACTTTTTGTTCCTTATATGTTTCTGGATAACTGATATTGGCTGCCTCATAAAAAGTTGGTGCAAGATCCAATACGCTTGTAAATCCATGATGAATTTCACTCTTCTTGTTAACATAAGGTCCGCTTATGACCATTGTCGTATTGATTCCGCCCTGTGTTGTATAATCTTTGAAATACCTGAATGGGGAAGAGCCGGCCTCTGCCCATTGTGGGCCGTATGAAATATAGGAATTTTCATTCCCCATATTCTCATAATCATCGTTATAGTATTCCTTTAGATGTTTATAATTATCATTATTTATAAAATCTCTGTGGCCTGCTCCATTATCTGACATAAATACAAATAATGTGTTTTCGTACTTGCCAATTTTTTTCAAGTATGCAATTAATCTGCCAATATTATAGTCCAGATTATCAACCATGCCTGCATATAGTTCCATTTTTCTTGCTTCCATCATCTGTTCTTCTGAGGAAAGAGAACTCCATGGCAGAACTTTATCATGAACGGGAGGGAGTATTGATTTTTGTGGGATTATTCCTGTTTTTTTCAGGCTATTCAATCTTCTTTCCCTTAGCTTTTCGTAACCGTCATCATACTTGCCTTTATACTTTTCCCAATATTTTTTATCAGCTTGTAAAGGCCAGTGAGGAGAAGTATATGCCGCAAAAGCGAAAAATGGCTTGCCGTCATTTTTATTCTGATCAATATATTCTATGATCTTATCTGTGTAAAAATCTGTTGAATAGGACCCATTTTTCCACGTGGTGGGGACTCCATCTTCTGTATATTCTGACAACCCTTTTTCTAAAACGCTTTGGTCATTATAATGATTACCCGCTCCTGGCAGAAGTGCAAACGACCGTTCAAATCCTTTTTGACGCGGATTGGATTCCGGCATCTTACCCAGATGCCATTTACCTGCCATATAAGTATGATAGCCAGATTCTCTTAGTAGTGTTGGAATTGTTATTATCCGATCTGTTAATCTTCCTTCATAACCAAACTCCTCAGTTATTAGGCCTTGACCACCCATTCCAGCTATATGGTTGTCATTTCCAGAAAGCAACATTGCGCGAGTAGGGGCACACATAGGTGCCGTATGAAAACTAGTGAATCTAATACCGTTGGAAGCCAGAGCATCTATGTTCGGAGTGTTAATATCTCCGCCATAGCAGCCAATATCTCCGTAGCCTAGATCATCAGCAACCAACAATACAATATTAGGTCTTTGGATAACTTCTTTTTTCTTTTCTTTATCAGAACATGATAGAGAGAAACCAATTAGTAATATCAATAAATAGTAAAGGATATGTCGATTTATCATAATCATAATTATTAGATGTGAGTCTTAGCTCCGGATTGAATCTATTGGTATTATTCATTTTTTAATTGCTGCAAAACCTTACCTATAAACTTCGTATATAAATGGACAATGGATTTTCGGTCAGTCAATTCGGTTGATTAAAAATACACAAACTTTAGTAAAGCATAGAGGCGAGTAGTTATTTGATATTTTGTTATGCCTTATAACTATAAAATCTTACTCCAAAATTCCTTACAATTCATGCTATCTGCTTGCTAATCGAATAATACTACTGGCGGTTTCCAGGTTGTTGGATCTCCATTAATACCACGGGTCACACTAATAACTTCCATCCATTCAGGAGAAACTTTAATCAAAAGATAGTCTTCAGGTTTGTTTGGATAGAAAGCCTCCCACGCATCTTTCCAATATTTTTCTTTTTCCTCTTGACCATCTACTAATTGAGCTATTCCATGGATCATAACATATCCTGAAGAATCACTATCTAAATAATATAAAGTTACCTTGGGGTTCTTTTTGATTTGATCTACTTTTCTGCTTTTAGGATTCGTACCGAACCAAACTGTGAAATCACTTTCGGGAATAAAAGGATCCATTACCCTGACCCTCGGACGGCCTTCTTTATCTAAAGTGATCAATGCACAAGTACCTGCTGCAGTCATTATTTCTCTTGCCGCATCCATTAATTCAATCTTTGAAGAATCCTTTACTTCTATATTTTGACTGAAACTCTTGAAGGGCATAAATAGAAGAATTAGAAATATTAATAAAATGGACTTTCTTGATGGTTTCATATATATGTTGTTAGGTGTTGATTTTACGTCAACAGGATAAAAATCAGCCTAAAATAAAGAATTTCACGACAGTTCCGGATAATAAACCAAGGGAGCAGGATCAGGTAAATTCATATCCTGAATCATCTTTAAGAATCTTGGATCCTTCCGTATTTTTTCTGTTGTGAACATAATTCTCAACCATGGATACCAGCCGTG
>DAOUPU010000184.1 GCA_030625995.1 Flavobacteriaceae bacterium | reverse complement strand
TATTTTTCTAAAGTCTGTACTAAGTTCAATTTGTTGCTTTCGAGTTCTTTTAATTCCTGATTTAATTTTAGAAGTTCGGCTTCTAGAACAGAATCTGAAGAGGGTAGGACAGCTCCATATTTTATACCTGCTATTACTTCGTTGAGTTTTTCTTCTAATTGATTCTGTTTTGCTAATAAAAGACCCCTTTTTTCTTGAATTAGCAAAATGGAGAAGTACAATTGATTTATCTTAGGTTTTAATTGATACAATTCCACTTGAACCATTTGTTGTTGGGTCTTTGATTTTGATATTTCCTCTTCAATTGCCGCATTAATTGTGCCTCCACCGTAAATAAGTTGATTTACAGTTAGGGTTGTCCTGTATTGATCTTTATTTGGGACTTCAAATAGAAGTCCGGGATCCTCAACAGGAAATCCAATAACTTCTGATTGATAAGTAGCTTGTGCATCCAGATCAATTTTTGGATATTTTTTCGTGTAGAGTATATCTGTTTTTAACTCATTCTGTTGTGGTATTAATGCATTCTGCTTTGCTATCGGGTGGTTTAATTCTGCTAAGGAATAACAATCAGCTAAACTCAATTCTTCTTGAGCAAAAGCTGTTGTAAATGTCATCAAAAAGATAATTATAATAAATTTGTTCATCATTTTAATTTTATAGATTGTATAATAAAATCGGATACGTCTGTTTTACGGCGCTCTAAAATGGTTTTATATTCTTTATCCGTGGCGTTAATAAATCCTTTCAAGAGAGGAGCACCTATGAATGGGAAAATATTTAGCGCAAGAATATTAATAAAAAGTTGTTCGGATTCGATAGGCCGAATTTCACCTTTCTTCACTGTGTCATTAATTTGATCTTGGAATTTTTTAATGCTGGGAAAAGATTTTGTTGAGATCAGTTCTTTAACAAAATCCGGATTTCTGTTCAGTTCCTGTAAAATAAAATTTGGCAAGTAAGGATGCTTGATCATGAATGACGTATAATTGTCTGAGAAGTTTTTGATCTTTTCAAATATCGATTCATCCGTATTGAATATCTTGTTTATTTGAGGAGCTAATTTGTTAAAAGCTGCTTTAAAAACAGCCTCAAATAATAATTGTTTACTTCTGTAATAATAATGTAATAAGGATTTATTTATTTTAGCTTCATTCGCAATTTCTTGCATTCTTGCCCCTTCCATTCCTTTGTTTTCGAAAACGCGCTTGGCAGCGTTTAATATTTTTTCTTCCGCAGATATATCTTTAATCATGGAATTTAATTTAAGAATTTAATCAAATGGTTAAACTAAATAGTTTAACCATATGGTCAACAAATGTAGGTATTAATTCTAAACCGGCAAAACACGAGTAACTTTTGTTACTTATTCTACGAAGATTTTAAATGCTATGGTAGGGTTTAAAAATTTAAGAACATCATTTACATTAATATAAATGATTCTAAATCAACATCAAAAGGTAGGTATTATATGGTTTATTGACACATTAATACAATATTGTCAAACCGGAAATCTCAATTTAGGACTCATTGAATCTACAGCTTAAATATTTGAATCAAGTTAGGGTTATAGGTAATATGTAGCAAAATTATTCTCGGTACGTCTATCGCGAAAGGTTATTGAATTCAGATATGACCTATTTAAGAATTACATTTCAAATCCAAAATCTACTTTCAATTTTTTAGCAATTAACTTACTGATTCTGGTTTTGAGTGCTGGAATTTTTATTTTTTCAACAACATCATTTCCAAAGGCAAACAATAATAGGGCTTTGGCCTCTTTTTTTGGAATTCCTCTGGATTGCATATAAAAGAGAGCATTCTCATCCATTTGTCCGATGGTGCATCCGTGGGAACATTTAACATCATCTGCAAAAATTTCCAGTTGAGGTTTGGCATTAATGGAAGCTTTATCCCCGACTAAAATATTATCATTTTGTTGATAAGCATTTGTTTTTTGAGCCTCTTTGTCTACAATAACTTTTCCGTTAAAAACGCCAGTAGAGGCATCATCGTAAATACCTTTATACAGTTCATGGCTTTCACAGTTTTCAAATTTGTGGTTCACTAAAGTATGGTTATCTACATGTTGCTTATCTTCAATAATTGTGATCCCGTTTAAATTTGACGTGATATGTTCTCCTTCGTGATAAAACTCCAAATTATTTCGTGTTAACTTTCCACCGAAAGAAAAAGTACTAACACTAACTACACTACTTTCCTTTTGTTGGATATAAGTATTATCTACTAATGAAGCTGATTTTTTGTCATTTTGAACTTTATAAAAATCAACAATTGCACGTTTATTAGCAAATATTTCGGTCACAGCATTTGTTAGAACCACATTGTTATTTAAACTTTGATGACGTTCATATATTTCTACATGAGAGTTTTCACCAACAATCACTAAATTTCTTGGCTGAAGCATAATTTCAGATTCTGCTCCAGTTGAAAAATTAATAATTTGAATAGGCTTTGGCAAGACCGTGTTTTTAGGAATATTGATAAAAGCTCCTTCTTTTGAAAAAGCAGTGTTGAGAGAAGTGAGACTCTCCTTCTTTGAAGCAATTTTTCCAAAATAACGATCAATAACCATTTTATATTTTGGTCTTTTTAACGCAGATGACAGGATGCAGATATCTGCAATTTCATGCGAAGTATCAGACAAAAATGAACTGTAAACACCGTCAACAAATATAATTTTATAAGACTCGATTTCATGTAAAAAATAGACCTTAATATCCTTGTATTCCAGTGATTGATTATTTTTAGGAAAGACACTATAGTCATATTTCAGTATGGAATTCAACGAAGTATACTTCCATTCTTCTTCCTTTTTCGTAGGAAACCCTTTAGCTTCGAAATTGGAGATCGCATCACTTCGTATATCATGTACATTTGAATCTATATCCACATCTGTATTATTTTCAAATGCCATGAATGATGATATCAATTTTTCTTTTAAATTCATTTTTTCAGAGTTTAATCCGCCTTCGCGTTCCACCTATTCGGATGAGAAGATTTGGTTTATCCTGCCTGCCGGCAGCCAGGTTCCCCGACCTTTTGGGTCGGATTTTACTATGTTTACAATGCAAACTCAATTTAACACCTTGTATGCTTAGGTTGAGGTTTTTATTAATCAAATGAATGATCTATTTTAACCAGTCATAACCTTTATCTTCCAGTTCGTGAGCCAATTCCGGCCCACCCGATTTAACAATTTTGCCATCATGTAAAACATGCACAAAATCTGGAACTATATATTCAAGTAATCTTTGATAATGTGTAATTACAATTACCGCATTATCTTCATTCTTTAATTTGTTAACTCCGTTAGCAACAATTTTCAGGGCATCAATATCTAAGCCTGAGTCTGTCTCATCTAAAATAGCCAGTTTTGGTTCGAGCATTGCCATTTGAAAGATCTCATTTCTTTTTTTTTCGCCACCTGAAAAGCCTTCATTTAGAGAACGAGATAAAAATTTTCTGTCCATTTCCAGAAGGTCAGATTTTTCTCTAATTAATTTTAACATGTCTTTAGCCGGTAGATCCTCTAGTCCATTTGCTTTCCGTTTGGCATTAATGGCAGTTTTGATAAAGTTTGTAGTTGTAACCCCGGGAATTTCAACAGGATATTGAAAGGAGAGAAAAACCCCTTTATGTGCACGCTCATCCGGAGATAATTCCAAAACACTTTCCTCATCCAATATAATATCACCTTCTAAAACATCATAAGTTTCATTTCCAGCAATTACTGAGGCAAGTGTACTTTTACCCGATCCGTTAGGTCCCATTATGGCATGAATTTCCCCTGCGTTTATTTTTAAATCAATGCCTCTAAGAATTTCTTTGTCCTCAATACCGGCGTGTAAATCTTTTATTTCTAACATTATTCTAATTTATTAATTTGATGACTTGAAAATTTGATAATGAACTTTAACATTGACAAATTATCAAATTTAGTAATTGGTGAATTAACCAACACTCCCTTCCAATGATATTTCTAATAATTTTTGTGCTTCCACAGCAAACTCCATAGGTAATTTATTCAGTACTTCTTTACTGAATCCGTTTACGATTAATGCTATTGCTTTTTCAGTGTCTATACCTCTTTGATTACAATAGAAGAGCTGATCTTCACCTATTTTACTGGTTGTAGCCTCATGTTCAATATGAGCTGTTTTATTTTTTGTCTCGATATATGGAAAGGTATGAGCACCACATTCATTTCCCATGAGTAGTGAATCGCATTGAGTAAAATTTCTGGCATTATCGGCTCGTGAATTAACCTGTACTAAACCCCTGTAAGAGTTTTGTGATTTCCCGGCCGATATTCCCTTGGAGATAATCGTACTTTTAGTATTTTTTCCTAAGTGGATCATTTTAGTGCCAGTATCTGCCTGTTGGTGATTATTTGTCACCGCTATGGAGTAAAATTCACCTACTGAATTATTTCCTTTCAATATACAACTCGGATATTTCCAAGTTACAGCACTACCGGTTTCTACTTGTGTCCAGGATATTTTTGAATTTTCATGGCAAATACCACGTTTAGTTACAAAATTATAAACTCCACCTTTTCCTTCAGCATCTCCTGGAAACCAGTTTTGAACCGTAGAATATTTTATTTCAGCGTCATCCAAAGCTATCAATTCTACAACAGCCGCGTGCAATTGATTTTCATCTCGGGCAGGGGCCGTACAGCCCTCTAAATAACTCACATAACTACCCTTATCAGCAATAACCAATGTACGTTCAAACTGACCTGTACCACCTTCGTTTATTCGAAAGTAAGTTGATAATTCCATGGGGCATTTCACTCCCTTAGGGATATAGCAAAAAGAGCCATCCGTAAAAACAGCAGAGTTAAGTGCCGCATAAAAATTATCTGTTTTAGGTACGATTGTACCTATATACTTTTTAACCAATTCGGGATGATCTTGAATAGCTTCAGAAATAGGACAAAAAATAATTCCCTTTTCGGCTAAGGTCTCTTTAAAAGTTGTTGCAACAGAAACCGAATCAATAACAATATCCATAGCTACTCCTGAGAGTCT
>DAOUPU010000128.1 GCA_030625995.1 Flavobacteriaceae bacterium | reverse complement strand
GTATAGAGAAAATGAAGAACAACCCTTTAAGGAGGTTATTACTACTAATTTCAAACAAACTTTAGAACCTCAATTCTTTGATTTTGATAACGGACATATAGTTTATGCGGTATCAAATTTAGGCAGAGATAAAGCTGCCATCGTAAAATATGATCTAAATGAAAATAAAGAAGTTGAAGAGCTTTTTAAAAGTGATGAAGTAGATGTTGAGGGCATCTCCTATTCCAAAAAAAGAAAGGTGCCAACGGTTATTAATTATACAACCACCAAGTTAAATCGAAAATTTTTGGATAAAGAATATGAGGATACATTTAATAATCTGAAAAGTAAATTAGGGGAAAACAATGATTACTATATTACAGCTACCAACAAAAATGAAGATATTTTTTTAGTTTATGTCGGTAATGATAAAACAAGAGGATCATATTATCATTATGATAATAAAAGCAAAGAGATCAAGCATATGGCAGATTTAAGCCCCTGGATAAACTCAGAACATATGGCAGATATGAAGCCCATTAAATATACCTCCAGAGACGGCTTAACCATTCATGGTTATCTGACCTTGCCAGTTGGTAGGGATGCAAAAAATTTACCTGTGGTGGTTAATCCTCATGGTGGACCATGGGCAAGAGATAGATGGGGGTATAACCCGGAAATTCAATTATTGGCCAATCGTGGATATGCCGTTTTACAGATGAATTTTAGAGGTTCTACCGGTTACGGCAGGAAATTCTGGGAAAGTTCGTTTAAAAAATGGGGACAAGAAATGCAGAATGATGTTACCGATGGTGTTAATTGGTTGATCGATGAAGGAATAGCTGATCCTAAGCGAATTGCGATATATGGTGGAAGTTATGGCGGTTATGCAACCTTAGCCGGGATCACTAATACTCCAGACCTATATGCGGCTGCAGTGGATTATGTAGGTGTTTCAAATATATTTACCTGGATGGAAACCATACCTCCTTACTGGGAGCCATACAGGGAAATGATATATGAAATGGTGGGAGATCCGCGCACAATAGACAGTGTAATGATGAAAGCGAATAGCCCGGCTTTTCACGTAGATAAGATCAAATCAGCTTTATTTATTGCTCAGGGAGCAAATGATCCTAGAGTAAAACAGGCGGAATCCGATCAGATGGTCGAAGCTCTAAAAAAGAATGGTGTTACAGTACAGTATATGCTAAAAGAAGATGAAGGGCATGGTTTTTACAATGAGGAAAATCGATTTGATTTTTACAATGCAATGGTAGAGTTTTTAGACGAAAATTTAAAAGAAGAACCTGAGAAGATCAAAACTTAAATTTACTTGTGACCAAGAAAAAAACCCGTTAGAATTAATTCTTCTAACAGGTTTTTTTGTGTTTTAAAAATTTGATCTTATCCTAAGATTTCCGCAACTTTTTTTCCTATTTCCGCCGGAGACTCAACAACGTGAATTCCATTCTCTCTTAAAATTTCCATTTTGGCCTGAGCGGTATCGTCCTTCCCTCCTACTATTGCTCCGGCATGTCCCATAGTTCTGCCTGCGGGAGCCGTTTGACCAGCAATGAATCCGATCACCGGTTTACGATTACCGTCTGCTTTTATCCATCGGGCAGCTTCCGCTTCCAACTGACCTCCAATCTCCCCGATCATCACAATTGCATGTGTATCTTCATCATTCATGAATAATTCAACAGCATCTTTGGTGGTGGTTCCTATTATTGGGTCTCCACCAATGCCAATAGCAGTAGTTACACCTAAGCCTTGTCTAACAACCTGATCAGCAGCTTCATAAGTTAAAGTTCCTGATTTTGAAACAATTCCAACTTTTCCTTTCTTGAACACAAAGCCTGGCATAATACCAACCTTAGCCTCTTCCGGTGTTATGACTCCCGGGCAATTAGGTCCTATCAAGCGACAATCTTTATTATCGATATAGGATTTTACTTTAACCATATCTGCAGTTGGAATACCTTCAGTAATGCAAATTATAACCTTTATTCCAGCATCAGCAGCTTCCATTATTGCATCTGCCGCAAAAGCCGGAGGCACAAAGATTATTGAAGTGTCTGCACCTGCTTTTTGAACAGCGTCTTCCACCGTATTAAAAACAGGCTTATTTAAATGAGTTTGACCACCTTTTCCAGGAGTGACCCCACCAACTACATTTGTTCCGTAATCTATCATTTGTGATGCATGAAAAGTGCCTTCACTTCCTGTAAAACCTTGAACTATTATTTTTGAATCTTTATTTACTAATACACTCATTTATTCTGATTTTAATGTTTTTATATTCTTCAACCTCCTTTGCACTACAAAAGTAAATTAATGAATTGATTTTAAGAAGTTATTTTCTTAATTTTTGAACGAGTTCAGGTAGTACTCTCATCATCGATAATTCTCTCATTTTTTGTCGCGCTTCAATACAAGGAGATCCAAAGTATTTTTTACCTTCTTCCAGGTCGAATCCCACTCCCGACTGTGCATAGACCTCTACTCCCTTATGGATGGTAATATCACTTTTTATACCCACTTGCCCCCAAAGAATTACTTCGTCCTTAATTATTACGCATCCGGCTATTGCAACTTGTGAAGCTAACAAGCATTTTTTTCCAACAACCGTGTCATGAGCGATTTGAACTTGGTTGTCTAATTTCGTTCCAACATCTATGGTTGTGTCTCCTGTTACCCCTTTATCTATTGTGCAAAGTGCTCCAATATGGACATCGTCTTTAATTACAACCCTTCCTGAGGAAAGTAGCTGACCATATCCTTCGGGCCGATTTTGATAATAAAACCCATCAGAACCTAAAACACTACCTGCATGAATTATCACATTATTACCTATGATACAATTGTCATAGATACTAACATTTGAGTGAATAATGCAATTATCTCCTATTACAACATTATTTCCAATGAATGCATTTGGTTGTATGATTGTATTTTTACCAATTTTTGCTGATGGTGAAACACTTTGTGAAGCACTTTTAAATGGTTTGAAATGAGTGGTAAGCTTGTTGAAATCTCTAAAGGGATCATCTGATATCAACAAAGATTTTCCTTCGGGGCATTCCACTTTTTTATTTATTAATATAGTAGTAGCAGCCGATTGAAGTGCTTTATTATAGTACTTAGGATGATCTACAAATACAATATCTCCTTTTTCAACAACATGAATTTCATTAATGCCATAGACAGGAAAGTTTTCATCTCCAACAAATTGTGTTTCTGTTAGTTGTGCAATTTCTTTTAAAGTGTAAGTTCTAGGAAATTTCATATGTTTCTAAGTGTGATCAACTATTTTACCGGGATATTTAACTTCTTATAAACTCCGATTTAAGAAAGGAGAATATTTTTGTTCAAGAATATAAAATTTATACTTTTACTCTTTCCATGTACGTTCCCTTCTCTGTTTCAATTTTAATTTTATCACCTTCATTTATAAATAATGGAACATTAACCCTTGCACCGGTTTCAACAGTTGCTGGTTTAGTAGCATTGGTTGCCGTATTTCCTTTAATGCCTGGTTCTGTTTTTGTTATTTCCAACACAACATGTGCCGGCATATCAACAGATAGAGGTAGTTCATCTGAAGTTCTAATTATTATGGTAACAATTTCGCCCTCTTTTAACAGATCCGGTGAATCCAACGTCTCCCGCTGCAATGAAATTTGATTATAATCATCAGTGTTCATAAAATGATACGTATCTCCTTCGGGATATAAATATTGATACTTTCTGGTTTCTACTCTTACTTCCTCAATTTTATGTCCGGAAGAAAATGTATTGTCTATTACTTTTCCGGTTGTTAAGCTTTTTAATTTTGTACGTACAAATGCGGGCCCCTTACCAGGTTTTACATGCTGAAATTCAACAATTTTAAAAGTGTCATTATTATATACAATGCATAATCCTTTTTTTATATCTGAAGTATTTGCCATATTTTTATTTTTTTTAATTAGTAAGAACTCGTGTAACCTTTCATTATACCGCGTTGTGAATTTCTGATAAAGGTGAGAACTTCATCTCGCTCAGGTGTTGCGTCCATTTCTGCTTCTAATATTCTGGATGCTTGCGTTGTATTATTGTTTTGTTGGAACAATATTCTGTAAATATTTTGAATTTCATTTATTTTTTCTGGAGAAAATCCCCTTCTGCGCAATCCTATAGAATTAATTCCTATATAAGACAGAGGTTCTTTTGCAGCCTTAATAAACGGGGGGACATCTTTTCTAACCAAAGAACCGCCGGAAACCATTGCATGTTTGCCAATATGAATAAATTGATGTATCCCCGCTAACCCACCAATAATGGCATACTCGCCTATTTCTACATGACCGGCTAAAGTTACCGCATTAACTAGTATCACATTATTCTTAATGATACAATCGTGGGCAACATGAGCAGTCGCCATTATTAAACAATTATCCCCTATTTCAGTCTTGCCATAGGCCTTGGTTCCTCTGTTTATCGTAGCACATTCTCTAATAGTTACATCGTTTCCAATTATGGTTAAAGAATCCTCATCATCAAATTTTAGATCTTGGGGTATGGCGGAAATTACTGCCCCCGGAAAAATTCTACAATTTTTTCCAATTCTCGCCCCTTCCATAATAGTTACATTTGATCCAATCCACGTGCCGGAACCAATTGTTACTTTATTATGAATTGTTGTAAAGGGCTCAATAACCACATTTGTTGCAATTTTTGCCCCAGGATGTATATAAGCTAAAGGTTGATTCATGTTTTATTTTTTAACAATTTGAGCCATTAACTGTGCTTCTGTAACCAATTTATTGTTGGCATAAGCATAGGCCTGCATGTGACAAATACCACGACGGATAGGTGCAATGAGCTCACAATTAAATATTAAGGTATCACCTGGTAACACCTTCTGTTTAAACTTCACATTGTCGATTTTCATGAAAAAAGTTAGATAATTCTCAGGATCGGGAACGGTACTTAATACTAAAATTCCGCCACACTGCGCCATTGCTTCTACTTGTAATACCCCTGGCATTACTGGTGCTCCGGGAAAATGTCCAACAAAAAATGGTTCGTTCATTGTAACATTTTTCATACCTACAACGTGTTTGTCAGAAAGTTCAATGATTCTGTCGATCAACAAAAACGGAGGACGGTGTGGTAAAATACTCATAATTTTTTCAACATCCATCAATGGTGGGAGGCTCAAATCAAATTGAGGAACTTTGTTTCGTTTCTCAATTTTAATTATTTTCATCAACTTTTTAGCAAATTGCGTGTTTATCTTATGTCCGGGTTTAGTGGCAATCACTTTTCCTTTGATTTTAGTACCAACCAGTGCTAAATCTCCAATAACGTCCAGCAATTTATGACGGGCTGCTTCATTGGCCCAATGAAGCGTTAAATTATCCAGAATTCCATTTGGTTTAATTTTTACAGAATCTTTTTTGAAAGCTTTACTCAGCTTTTTCATTGTTTTTTCAGATAGTTTCTGATCCACATAAACAATGGCATTGTTAAGGTCTCCTCCTTTGATGAGATCATTATCCAAGAGCATCTCAATTTCATGTAAAAAGCTAAAGGTTCTCGCTGCCGCAATTTCTTCTTTAAAATCACTTATATCTTTAAGTGTAGCATTTTGGGTGCCTAAAATTTTCGTACCAAAATCAATGATGGTAGTAATTTCATAATTATCGGAAGGCATGATCATTATTTCACTTCCGGTCTCTTCATCCTTAAAGGAAATGATTTCTTTAACCTCATATATTTCTCTTACAGCATTTTGTTCTATCACCCCGGATTTTTCCAACGCTTCCACAAAGAACTTTGATGACCCGTCCAATATTGGCGGTTCCTGAGAGTCTATTTCCATAATGATATTGTCAATATCGCATCCAACAACTGCTGCTAAGACATGTTCTGAGGTGTTTACAACAACTCCATTTTTCTCTAAATTAGTTCCGCGCTGTGTACTGGTAACATAATTTGCATTTGCTTCGATATGAGGTTCGCCTTCTAGATCGGTTCTTACAAAAATAAAACCGCTATTCTCTGGTGCTGGTTTGAAGGTAATATTCACTTTCTTTCCAGTATGTAAACCCACCCCAACTAATGAAATTTCTTCCTGAATGGTTTTTTGTTTTGTGCTCATATTTTTGATTCTTTAGAAAGGATAATTTTTTCTAACTCGTTTATTCTATTTACTAATTTGGAGAGATTTTTAAAGTGAACATATGATTTATTATAGTCAGAGTAACCAAGCGCAGGACTTCCTTGTACTACTTCATTATCCTTTAATGATCTGCCAATTCCTGATTGCGCCTGAATTCTTACATTATTTCCAATACTGATGTGACCGACTATTCCAACTTGACCGCCAATTTGACAATTTTTACCAATTTTTGTCGATCCGGCTATGCCCGCTTGAGCTGCAATCACAGTATTTTCTCCTACTTCTACATTATGTGCAATTTGTATTTGATTGTCCAGCTTTACGCCTTTTCTAATAATTGTGGATCCCAAAGTTGCCCTGTCAATTGTCGTTCCCGATCCAATGTCAACATTATCCTCAATAATTACATTGCCTATCTGTGGAATCTTATTGTATATTCCATTTTCATCCGGTACAAATCCAAATCCATCACTACCAATAATAACACCTGAGTGAATTGTGCATTTTTTGCCAATTTGTGATTCTGAATATATTTTTGCGCCTGCAAAGATCATAGTGCCATCCTCTATGTTAACGTTATCTCCAATAAAGACGTTTGGATAAATTTTCACTTTATCGCCAATAGACACATTCTCACCTATGTAAGTTAGGGCTCCGATATAAACATCCTCTCCGATCTTCGTTTTGTCGTTAATAAAATTAGGAGTTTCAATCCCCGATTTATCCAGTTTTATTTGATTGTAATATTCCAGAAGTTTTGAAAATGCCTTATAAGCATCTTCAACTTTTATCAGAGTGGTTTCAATATCAGATTCCAGAACAAAATCCTTATTCACTATAGCGATCGAAGCTTTGGTTGTATATAAATAGGATTGATATTTTGGATTCGATAAAAAAGTTAATGAACCTTTTTCTCCTTCTTCAATTTTTGAAAGTTTATGAACTTCCTCGTTAGGATTTCCATGAACATCTCCATCGAGAATTTCCGAGATTTGTGCAGCTGTAAATTTCATCTGTGCAAAAATACTAAAAATTAACAACCAT
>DAOUPU010000210.1 GCA_030625995.1 Flavobacteriaceae bacterium | reverse complement strand
GACCAATTTTACATTTATCCTGGCATCTCTATTTGCATTTTTCAAATCATAAATTAATTGTGATAAATCTTCTATGGAGTAGATATCATGATGTGGTGGTGGTGAGATCAAGCCAACATAGGGAGTTGAATTTCTTACTTCCGCAATCCATGGAAATACTTTCTCTCCTGGTAATTGACCCCCTTCTCCCGGCTTGGCTCCCTGAGCCATCTTAATTTGAATCTCTTTCGAATTGGTGAGGTAATTACTTGAAACCCCAAATCTACCTGAAGCAACTTGTTTGATAGCACTACTTCTACTATCTCCATTTAGATCTTTTCTAAATCTGTTAATATCTTCACCTCCTTCTCCTGAATTACTTTTGCCGCCAATCCTATTCATGGCAATAGCTAAATTTTCGTGAGCCTCTTTACTGATAGAGCCATATGACATCGCACCAGTTTTGAATCTCTTCACTATTTCTGTCCAGGGTTCTACTTTTTCAATATCAATAGGATCTAAATTCTTAAATTCAAATAGACCGCGCAAAGTCATTAAACTTTCACTTTGCTCATTTATCATTTTTGAATAAACCTTATAACTATCTTTGTTATTGGTGCGAACTGCCTGTTGTAATTTTGATACGGTCGTTGGATTAAACATATGTTTTTCACCATCTCGCCTCCAGCGATAATCTCCACCAACATCTAATTTCAAATTATCCGCTATTTCATTGCCAAAAAATGCTTTTTTATGTCTCTTCGAGACCTCACGTTCTACTTCGTATAATCCTATTCCTTCAATTCTGGAAGGTGTATGTGGAAAATATTTATCAGAAAATTTACTACTCAATCCTAATATTTCAAATATCTGAGAGGCACGATAGGAATGTAAGGTAGATATTCCTATCTTATTCATGATCTTTAATATGCCTTTGCCAATGGCCTTGTTGAAATTTTGAACCGCTTCTTCAGATTCAATTCCTATTATTGATCCATCTTTAACTTTTTGTCTAATGATCTCATTTACCATATATGGATTGATTGCACTCGCACCATAGCCAAACAAAGTTGCGAAATGATGTGGCTCCCTGGGTTCAGCAGACTCAATTACAATTCCAAATTTTGATCTTTTCTGTAAATTATTTAAAGAATGATGCACATAGGAACAAGCCAATAGAGCAGGGATTGGCCCATTTGCTTTATCAGCACCTCTATCTGTTAAAATCACAATATTACACCCATCTTCAATTGCTTTTTCAGTTTTAAGGACCATGTCATCAAGAGACTTCTCCAAGGCGTTTAATCCTCTTTTTATATCATATAACATAGAGATCTCTACGGCCTTAAAATCCGGATGTTCTATATTTCTAATTTTATCCAGGTCATCATTTGAAATGACCGGATTCTGAATTTTGAGTTTTTTACATTGTTCCGGACTTGTATTAAAGATATTTCTGTCTTCACCGATAGCTAAACTGATATCTGTAATAATTTCTTCTCGTATGCCGTCTAAAGGAGGATTAGTAACCTGAGCAAATAATTGTTTAAAGTAGTTATAAAGTAATTGTGGCTTTTCTGATAACACCGCCAAAGGAGTATCTGTGCCCATAGAACCAAGGGCCTCCTTTCCGGTTTTACACATGGGTGTAATGATAGTATCAATATCTTCCATTGTATAGCCAAACATTCTCTGTCGCAAATCAATAGTATTAATTTCAATAGGGCATTTATTTCCTGTATATGGAACTTCTGCCAGTGGCAACAGGTATTTATTTAACCATTTTCGATATGGTTTTTTTGTAACAATATTTTGTTTAATTTCCTCATCTTCAATAATTTTACCTGCATTCATATCAACTAAAAACATTTTTCCGGGCTCTAATCTACCATGTCTTACAACATTCTCTGGTTTGATATTTAAAACACCAATTTCCGAGGACATCACCACATAACCACTTTTTGTCACGGTATATCGTGAAGGCCGCAGCCCATTTCTGTCAAGAAGTGCCCCAATAAAATTCCCATCGGTAAAAGGAACGGATGCCGGCCCATCCCAGGGTTCCATGATACACGAGTTGTACTCGTAAAATGCTTTTTTATTATCCGGCATAGTGGTATCTTTTTCCCATGCTTCAGGTACCATCATCATCATTACTTCAGGCAAAGATCTACCTGTCATCAATAACATTTCAATAACCATGTCCATAGAAGCGGAATCAGATTTATCCTCTAATATTACCGGGAATAACTTTTTAATATCATTACCAAAAACGTCACTCTGCATCAGTTCTTCCCTTGCCCGCATCCTGCTAACATTTCCACGAAGTGTATTTATCTCTCCATTGTGACACATAAATCTAAATGGTTGTGCCAAATCCCATGAAGGAGACGTGTTTGTAGAAAATCTCTGATGCACCAATGCTAATCTTGTTACGAAATCAGGATCGGACAGATCCGTATAATAGTTTCTTATGTCTTCCGGAATTAACAGGCCTTTATAAATTAAGGTTGTAGTAGAAAAACTTGGCATGTAAAATTTATCACTCTCCTTCAACCGAGAGTCAATAATTTTATGCTCTGCAATTTTTCTTGCAGCATATATCTTCGCATTAAATTGAAGTTCTGTTAGTTCCTGCCCATTTTTTCCAACGAAGATCTGCTTTATTTTCGGTTCGGTCTTTTTTGCTATTTCTCCTTGATGTTGATGTTTTACAGGTACATCTCTCCAACCTAAGATCTCAAGATTTTGATCCCTAATTTCAGCTTCTAAAACATCAATGCAATATTTATATTGATTTTTGCTTTTTGGCAAGAAAACCATTCCAACTCCGTACTCTTTTGGTTTGGGTAATTTAAATTTACATACTTTATTAAAAAACTTATGTGGAATATCTGTCAATATCCCTGCACCATCTCCAGTTCTCCCGTCAGCACTTACGGCACCGCGATGCTCTAATTTTATCAATATCTCAATCGCATCATGAATTATCTCATGAGTTTTCTCTCCGTTCAAACTACAAATGAATCCTGCACCACAATTATCATGCTCAAATTCGGGTAAATAAACCCCTTGTTCCTTATAAGCCATAAATCATTAAATTTTTACAAAAATAGCGTTTTTGATACAAATATTTCATCAAAACCCTCCAAACGATAGAAGAAATATAGCATTATCAATAATTTGTATAGAAAATTAAAATATTACAAATTAATTACAATTTAAATGTAGAATTAAAAAAATAAAAATAAGATAGAATTAACTTTTTAGGTATTTAATCTATGAATTCGAATAACTTATTAATGTATTGAACTAAATTATTTAGAAGGAAATTTAAAGCATAACAACCATTAAATCTTTGATTAATCTCTCAGGATGGCTCTTGAAATAACGATCTTTTGTATTTCTGAAGTCCCTTCATAAATTTGAGTGATTTTTGCATCCCTCATTAACCTTTCCACGTGATATTCCTTAACATACCCATAACCTCCATGAATTTGAACAGCTTCCACAGTTACTCTCATGGCCATTTCCGCTGCAAATAATTTTGCCATGGCCCCGGAAACAGTATAATTCTTTTTTTGGTCTTTATCCCATGCTGCTTTTAAACATAGCAATCTGGCTGTTTCAATTTCAGTAGCCATATCAGCCAGTTTGAACGCAATTGCCTGGTGCTTACTAATTTCTTTCCCAAATGATTTTCTCACTTTTGAGTAATTTAGTGCTAATTCGTATGCGCCGGAAGCAATTCCTAAAGCTTGTGAAGCGATGCCAATTCTACCTCCTGCAAGAGTTTTCATTGCAAATGAAAATCCAAAACCATCCTCTCCAATTCTATTTTCTTTAGGCACTTTAACATCAGTAAACATTAATGAATGTGTATCTGAACCTCGAATTCCCAATTTATTTTCCTTTGGTCCCACCACAAATCCATCCATGTTTCTTTCCATAATGAATGCATTGATACCATGGGAACCCTTTTCAGGATATGTTTGTGCAATTACTATATAAATACCGGCATTAAACCCATTGGTTATCCAGTTTTTTGTACCATTAACCAAATAGTGATCTTCTTTTTCGATCGCAGTTGTTCGTTGTGAAGTAGCATCGCTCCCAGCCTCCGGTTCACTCAAACAAAAAGCTCCTAATACTTCTCCCTTAGCTAAGGGAACCAAGTATTTTTGTTTTTGCTCCTCTGTACCATAAGTCTCTAACCCCCAACAAACCAACGAATTATTAACCGACATCACCACAGATGCTGATGCATCAATTTTTGAAATTTCTTCCATTGCCAACACATAAGATACGGTATCCATTCCACCACCACCATACTTAGGGTCTACCATCA
>DAOUPU010000083.1 GCA_030625995.1 Flavobacteriaceae bacterium | reverse complement strand
GATTCCACCCATAAATTACCTTCTTTGTTTTCGTACAAACCAGCAACTCCAAGCGGGATAATCTTATTCGTAAAAGATTCTGTTTCAAATTTATTTTTGGTTTCGTTAAAATAAAAACTGGTTATTCCCTGTTGGTGAGTTGTGAAGACCCGGTTACTGTCAATCTTTGATTTATAGAAGTACCTCGTTCTGAGATCATAATTTTTACTTTGTCGAACATATTTAAAAGTCTTCCCCGTAATTTCTATAAATCCCATTCCTCCCGTACCACCATACAATCTGTCTCTATGAACAAAAAAATTACCACTTTGCCCGAAAGTTCCGGGAATATGTTTGATTACTTTATCACCATCTTCTAAGTAAGAAATACCATTATTGGTGCTAAGATAGAGCATGTTCTTATGTTTGAATACTCCAAAAACAATATTGCTGCTCAAGCCCATATTTGTATCCAGAATGGTAAATGTTGAATTTAGGTTTACGTTGGATATACCGTTAAAAAGCATCATCCAAAGTACACCTCTGGAATCTACTTGAACAAAATCAACACTACCATCGGCGAGACCATTTTTTGCGGTATATTTTTGGATTATTTTTCCATCATGATCAATTAAATAGCAGCCGTTACTAAATGTGTTCAGTACAAACCGACCATCTTTCAAGGCAACTCCAGGAAGGTAAATTTTTTCTTTTACATATGGATCGGCTTCTGTTTTAAAGGGTCTGAACTCTTTACCATCGTATAGATAAAACCCTTTATTTCTAGTTCCTATGAGAACAGTTTTATCGTCGTAAGGTAAAATTACATAAATGCGCTCATCAGAAAATTGTTCTCCGCCAGGCACAAGTTCAAAGGTGTCGTCTTTTGTTAAATAACAAAGACCCCTGCCCCAAATCCTTAAATAATAGATTCCATTAACAATCTTACCTACATGATAGGCATCTTCAGAAGATATTACCTTTATAGTTTCGCCATCCCAATTGTACAAATTATATTCGGTCCTGAAAATTACTTTTCCTTCAAAATAATCCACCTCCCATACATCCGAAAAAACCCTATGCTCTTCAGGAACTTTTTCTAATAACGAATGAAATTGTAACCTTCCTTTACTATCCGGTTCCAAATATCCAAAATCTCCATTCCCTCCGGCATAAATTATTCCGTCACTATCTTTTGTCAAACATCTTGTCCCGTTCTCGACCTCGATCGTATTCCAATTTACTCCATCAAATTGTAAGATCCCGAATCCATTTGCAAAATACATGATCCCGTCTTTATCCTCTAAAGACCACCAGTTTGTTGGTGCTCCGCTATAATCCTGATAGGTATAGTTAGTTATAAAAGGTCTGCCTACCTGTTCCTGAGCCATGACTTGAAACAGAGGTATTATTAAGAAAAAACAAATATTAATAGCAAGAAATTTTTTATGGAAACAGGAGGGAATGTAATTTATCATGGTTGACCGAAAATAACGAGTAATTAGTAAAATAACCGAACTTAAAGTCACTAAAATACAAAAATATTTATTATACCTTGATTATTAAATATATATGCGCATTATCGATTGTCTAAAAAATAGGGAATGCTACACTAATTATGATTGGCAGGGAATATCTATCATTTGGAAGACTTAATGTTGGTTCAGCTTAAATAAAAGATATTATTGGCTAAATTTAATTGGGGTGTAAATACTTTGTAATTTTGTGGAGTAGATTATTCTAAATTTATGATTTAAAAAAAATAGTCTCCCAAAAAAATTGAAACATGAAACCTATAATTACTGCAACAGTTATTGTCTTATTATTTTTCTCCACTGGCCTACGATCTCAAAACGAACAAGAAGCTATTGAAGTAGAAATCTTAACAGAGGATGGCGTTAAAATTAGTGGCAGCTATCAATCTCCCAAAGATCAAACAAAATTGACCCCTGTGATAATTCTTATTCATCAGGGCGGTTCTTCAAGAGCAGAATGGTTAGAATTATCGCTCTGGAATAAACTACTTGATAAAGGTTATGCATTGCTGGCCTATGATATCAGACAGCATGGCAAATCATCTAAAGATAACGGTGATATTATGGATTTGTTTAATAATCCGGAGAGAGCCCCTCTTGATTTATTGGCTGTGATACATTTTTTAGAGAGGGATAAGCAAATTGATTCAAAACGAATTGGAATAATAGGAGCTTCCATAGGAGCCAACCTCGCATGCGTTGCAGCATCAATGGATAAATACCATATAAAATCGGCCGTTTCCTTATCAGCAAAAATTTCTGCAGCACAAAATTTAAGCGGTTTGCAGGAACCTATAATACCAAATAATGTATTCTACATCGCATCTAAGAAAGAGCAAAATGGCTTAAGGAAAGAATGGGCATACGAGTTGTACGAGAGAACAACCGGTACTAAAAAAATTGAAATTGCAAAAGGAGACATGCACGGATCACTTATTTTAATCGAATTTAATCACTTAGAAAACAGCATTATAGAGTGGTTTGAACAAACCTTATAAATTTTATTAATTTTTCTTAAAATAGCATTAGTACCATTTTCTTTATTCGATTTTTCATTCTCCTTGAAAACTCACCTGCTTAGATGATAGCTATGTTATGACGGCTAAGCCTTGACCCCAATAACTGATAACAAATTAAGAACAAGCCTGTCTGCCGTCATCAAGCAGGGAACAAGGATTTTTGATTTCAGAAGTTGAATTAACGTCAATGAAATCAATTAAACCTGTCTGGCCGACAAGGCAGGTCTGCTTCATCTGCGAGAAAAGAAAGCAATTACTGAAAATCGATCAATACCAATCAGAGAAGTTCAGTACATATTTGATACAACCAACAATGGCTAGCCAAAACCAATTTACTAGAAGGTGTGAATTTTACTATTTTGAATCCTTTCTTTTGTTACCTAAGTAATTGATCTCAAAATATTTATAAATAATTTCGCAAAGTTGTTTGTAAGTAATTAAAAGCGTATCCGCCTAAATATGTAGTTATTAATCAAACAAGAATTAAATAATGACAACCTATTCAACTAAAATTATTTCTTTATTGCTTTTATTATTAATTGGGAATAAAGCAATTAGTCAGGAAAAATTTGCACCTGAACAAGTTAGAGCCTTTCAGCTTTTGGATTCTTTATGGGAGAACCCCACAAGTTTCTTTAATATTAATGATAGCAATTGGAGAGAACTTTGTGCTAATCTGGATCAGATTGATCTTGATGATCTGAATAGTGTATCCCATTCCATATTTTATGGGCAGGATGCAAAAATTTTAAATCACACAAATGCCTCAAAAGGTACTTTAGGTTCTATGAATAGTAGAGCACAAAAGAAAAAGGAAAAAGTGTTCAGTAAAAAAATTAGAAATGGATTCCGTAATTACGATAAATACCCTGATCATAAGCTGGTGCTAATGGAAGGTGATTCTTGGTTTGAATATCCCTTTTTTCTCAAGGATATAACAGATAATCTTATAGATAATGAAAACCTGGCAATTTATAGCATGGCCTCTGGGGGCGACTGGGTTTCAAACATGATTTCAACTCAGCAATATCAATTTGAATATCTAAAATTAAAACCGGATGTATTTATCATAAGTGGTGGAGGTAATGACATTTTGGGTGATAATCGACTGGCAAGTTTTGTTAATTATAAGCCAATTGATATCAATGACGAATTTTTAAATAATTATAGAAACTATGTTATTTTACGCTATAATTCAAAACCTGTACCCATGTGTAATGCAACGTACTGTCCAATTGAATATCATGATTACGAAGATGTGATGCCGGAATTGAATAGCCGGATGGACAGCCTCACATTAGAGCAAATTGTAAACGGAAGAAGGTATCTTAATAAAGCTTTTTATCGTTGGTTGGTTTCGTTGAAATTAGAGTATAAAATGCTTATCGAATCCCTTAAGAAAATAGATGAAGAAAGATTTAATTCTTTAATGATCATTACTCAGGGTTATGATTATGCCATTCCAAGCTTTAAAGAAAGATTTGGAAAAAGCATGTTTGTAAAAAACGGCAAATGGATAAAGGAACCCTTGATGATGAAAGGCATTACCGACGAACAAACCCAACAAGACATAATTATGGCAATGATATTTGATTTTAATGAGATGATCATAGAGCTTGGAAAGGAATTCGATAATATTTATCATATTGATGCCAGGGGTTTTACACATTACCTTGAAATGAAAGACCATAAAAAAAAGGGGGAATATTGGTTTGATGAGCTCCACCCTAAATCAAAGGTTTTTCAGGAAATATCAAATGCATATGAAGCGCTTATTTTTGATGAATTTAAAACGCATCATAAAGTGGTGAACGTAATAGAGTATGACAAATTAGAAGGAAAGTATTAATCTTCAGGAGTATAGATAGACACATCACATAAATAGAGAAAATGAGAAGTTTTTGGACCAATATTAATGATATGATCGTCATTTATTTCAATTTCATTAAACAGGACAGTATCTCCATATAAATTGTAAGTAATTAAAATAGTTTTCGGCTATACAGGAAGTACAATCAATAATAATCATCAAACCATTTTTTATGAATATCAATGATAAAAACAACAAATACTTTTGCGTTCCTGAGAACGATTATCCAAGGGTTGTTGTGATAGGCGCTGGTTTTGCAGGGGTTAATTTTATAAAAAAACTAAAAGACAAGCCTGTTCAGATTATATTAATTGATCAAAACAATTATCATCAATTTCAACCCCTTTTATATCAAGTTGCTATTAGTGGATTAGAGCCTGATTCTGTAGTGTCTCCAATAAGAAAATTATTCAAAAGCTGCATTAATATGATTTATAGGATGGCAAAAGTAGAATTCATCGATACGGTAAATAATTGTGTACAAACTAATATTGGACGCGTGAATTATGATTATTTGGTGATGGCAACGGGTAGTTCAACAAATTTTTATGGTTCGAAAAATATTGAAAAAAATAGTATAGGATTAAAAAGTATTAATGATGCCATTAATATTAGAAGCTGGATGTTGCAAAATTTAGAACAAGCAGTTGAAGGATGCAATCTAAATGAAAAAGATCCGCTGACAAAATTTGTTATTGTAGGAGGTGGACCAGCCGGTGTGGAAATGGCAGGAGCTTTGGCAGAGTTTAAAAAATATTTATTGGGTAATGATTATCCGGAAATAGAGTATAATGCCATGCAGATCTGTTTGATTCAATCCGGGGATCGAGTATTGCCAACAATGTCTAAAAAAGCATCCAAGCATGCCTTAAAAGTATTGAAAAGATTAAATGTTGAGGTATTGCTCAATAGTACGGTGAAAGATTATGATGGATATAGCGTTACAGTCATTACTAAAAATGGCAAAAAAACAATACATGCAAATACTTTGATCTGGACCGCCGGCGTCAAAGGAAATACAATAAACGGAATTGATGAAAATAGCATAGTTTTTGGAAACAGATTATCGGTAAATAAATACAATCAAGTTATTGGATCAGAGAACGTTTTTGCAATTGGAGATATAGCTGCTATGATCAGTGAGGCAAATCCAAAAGGACATCCAATGGTGGCACAGGTAGCTATTCAACAAGGTAAAATCCTGGCACAAAATTTACTTTCAAAAATAAACACCGGAAGTTTTAAAATACCTTTTGAGTATAAAGATAGCGGTTCAATGGCAACTATTGGGAAGAAAGACGCCGTGGCAGATCTGAAAATAACTTTTTTAAACGGACGATTGGGCTGGCTTTTATGGTCAGCTATTCATCTATTTTCGATTACAGGATTCAAAAACAAATTTAAAGTCAGTCTGAACTGGATGATGAAATATTTTACCTATGAAAAAGCTAATCAATTGATTATAAGAAAATATCAAAGAAAAAGTTCTTGAAGCATAAATGACAAGATTTTTATCAGCAAGACTAACATCATTGCATATGTCTGCCAATGCCAAACAAGCATTTCGAAAAAAAAAGAAATGAATTTTCAAAGCGTCAATGAGTAACAAAGCCTTTCATTTTTTTATTAAGTAAAATATTAGTTGTAATATTGATTTCAATTTTCTTGGTTTAATACTATTTATCTTATATGAGACTTGCTTCAATCGATATTCTGAGAGCGCTAACTATGGTAATGATGATCTGGGTTAATGACTTTTGGACATTGACAGATGTTCCAAAATGGATGGGGCATGCAGCCACTAGTGAAGATTATATGGGTTTTTCAGACATTATTTTTCCGCTATTCTTGTTTATTGTTGGGCTTAGTATTCCCTTAGCTATTCAGAATCGGCTTGATAAAAACGATAGCAGATCTTTTATAGCAAAACATATTCTAATAAGATCTTTATCCTTATTACTGATAGGTGTTTTTATGGTGAACTATGAAACGGCACATAGTGAGAGCATTATTATTGGTAAGAACTATTGGGGCATTTTGATGGCTTTGGCTGTGGTGCTAATTTGGACAAATTGGAAGCGGAGCCCGGTGCCAAAAAAATGGCATGGATATCTTCAAATAGGAGGGATCGGTATACTTGTTTTTTTAGCATTTATTTACAAAGGGGGAGCTACAGGAGAATATTGGATGACCACACAGTGGTGGGGAATTCTAGGTCTCATAGGTTGGGCATACCTTGTCAATGCTTTGGTTTACTTATATTCCAATGGAAATTTAGTCATAATGATCTTTTTATGGTTAGTTCTAAACTCTTTATCCGTGTTAAGTCACAGTGAACTATCATTGAATTTAAACGGTTTTCTTAGTTATTTTTCTACCATTCTTACAGGAACGATACCTGCATTTACGGCAGCCGGTATTGTGGCTACCATTGTATTTAAAAAGCTATCGGATAATAATATGAAATGGGCCTATCTTAGCTTGATCATTTTAGGAATAGCAAATATAGCTTTCGGATTAGCAACCAGACCGATCTGGGGAATCTCTAAAATTCAAGCCACACCATCCTGGTTATCTATCTGTACCGGGATAGGTTTTTTGCTTTTCGTAATCTTGTACTATATTGCCGACGAAAAGAAAATAACTAATTGGGCAAAAATAATTGCTCCGGCAGGTACAGCTACACTAACCTGTTATATGATTCCTTATTTTATCTACCCCATACACAGTCTCACCGGTCTAAGACTTCCTGATGTGCTAAATACAGCCGTTATAGGCCTGTTGATTTCTTTAGGTTTTGCTTTATTGGTTGTTATTTTTACCGGTTGGTTGGAGAGAAAGGGATATAAATTAAAGCTTTAGATTTAATAAAATTACGTGGAGTTATTTATATAGATTTTTGTTTGTACCTTAGTGAAAATCAATACTTATATAAATTTTGCATGTATGAAAAAACTTACTTATTTATTCTTTTTGACATTTTTTTATACCCTTTCTACATTGGGTCAATCTGTATTTCCTGTAATAGGATTTTGCATAGGAGCTCCTAAAAAGGAGAAGGTAGATGAATTTGTAAAGTTCATTGAAAAAGAACTTGCTCCAAATGGAGTTAATACGCTAATACTTAGGGTAGATTATAATTATGCCTATCAATCAAGGCCGGAATTACAAGGTGAGAATCCACTTAGCAAAGAGGATGTAAAAAAAATAGTGGAAGTATGCAAAAAGAACAATATTGATGTTATTCCTCAAGTTAATCTTTTGGGTCACCAAAGCTGGGCTGCTAAACTTACTAAATTATTAGAAGTCTACCCGGAATTTGATGAAACTCCACATGTAGAAATGCCTGAGGAGTATGAATGGCCTAATGAAGATGGACTGTATTGTAAGAGTTATTGTCCGCTACATCCGGAAGTACACGACGTTGTATTCGATCTGGTGGATGAAATTGTAGAGGTATTTGAGGCAAAAGCATTTCACGCTGGTATGGACGAGGTATTTTATCTGGCCGATTCCAAATGCCCTCGCTGTCAGGGGATGGATCCCGGTGTATTATTTGCAGGAGAAGTGAGTAAAATAAGTCGCCATTTAGAGGTAAATGGGGCTAGATTATGGATCTGGGGTGATAGGTTGATCGATGCTTCAACTTCCGGTATTGGTATGTGGGAAGCAAGTATGAACAATACCGCGAAGGCAATTGATATGATCCCGAAATCAGTTGTTATTTGCGATTGGCACTACGTAAAAGCAGTTCCTACACCTGCTTATTTTGCATTGAAAGGCTTTGATGTTATTGCCTGTCCATGGAGAAAAGCGGATGTAGCAGCTGAACAAGTAAAAATGATGTACGATTTTAGAAGGAATTCTACTCCGGAGATGAAAGATAATATTTTAGGTGTTATGCAAACATCCTGGTCTTCTGCAGAAGGTTTTATGGATAAGTATAACAAGCCTGAGCTTGATAATGATGAAAGAGGAAGCGAAGTAGAAACTTTTAAAGCGATGGCTGGAGCTGTTAAAGAACTTGAAGAAGCAAATAAATTGTAGGATTGAGATCATTCAGCCTTTGTTAGTGTCTGCCTGCCTAAGGGAGGTTTTTTAACAACAAATGGACTTTTGGCCTTGCTAAATATTTCATTACAGCCTTTGTTGGTGTTTTTCACCAACAAATGAATTTTAAACTTTTATAAAAATTTCATTTGGACTTATAAATTATTATAAGAATGCTCATATTATGATATGTTATCGCGCAATTTGCAAGGCGATAATTTTTGTAGTTTTGAAATGGAATTATTATTAATTAAGCAAACCTCTATGATATTTCTTAAAAAACTTTTCCAGCTTGTTATTTATTTAGTACTGGTTATCATCTTTATTATTATAGTAAGGGCCTGGGATTCTCAATCAATGCCCAAATTGTACCCTTGGCACACTATCAGGACCGATAAAGAATTATTGATTGCCAATAAATACGATAATATTGATTCCTATTTGAAAGATGAGCATGCATATATTCGAAAAATGTTTACCAAAGTAAAAGATTCAGCTATAGGTAATTACAATCGATTTAATCCAAGAAGTACTGCCTATCCACTTTCTAAGGATGATAATTTAAATGCGTCATTTGTTTATGATCCTGGTAGAGAAAATACCAAAGGGGTTATTCTTCTTTTGCACGGTCTGTCAGATTCTCCTTATCACATGCGTGCATTGGGCCGGGTATTTAAGGAAGAAGGGTTTTATGTACTAGGCTTACGATTACCGGGTCACGGCACTTTACCTTCGGGTTTACTCAATGTTACTTGGAAACAGTGGGTTAAGGCGACGGTATGGGGAGCGAGGCAACTTCAAAAAATAGCAAATGAGCGCAACAATGTACCATTTTATATGGGTGGTTTTTCTACGGGTGGGGCTTTGGTGCTAAATTATACTTTTAAATCGCTGAACGACAACAAATTACTTAAGCCTGAGAAGCTATTTCTCTTTTCACCTGCTATTGGGGTTGATAAAATGGCACGTTTTGCTGCCTGGCATAGATCGTTAAGCTGGATGGACTATTTTAATAAATACAGCTGGTTGGATATTTTACCTGAATACGATCCAGCTAAGTATAATTCGTTTACCAAAAATGCGGGCCGTCAAATATATTTATTAACATTGGAGAATAAGGATCTTGTGCAAATAATAGCCAATACGAATCAACAAGATGAACTTCCTCCTATAATTGCCTTTCAATCTTTGGTTGATGACACAGTGATCCCTAGAGATCTGATTGAGATGTAT
>DAOUPU010000217.1 GCA_030625995.1 Flavobacteriaceae bacterium | reverse complement strand
GGACAGAGGAAATAGCGGCATATTTTTGCAAGGACGTTATGAACTTCAGGTATTGGATTCTTACAATAGTAAAACCTATGTAAATGGACAAGCAGGAAGTATCTATAAACAATATATTCCTTTGGTAAATGCCTGTAGACCCCCGGGGGAATGGCAGACTTATGACATTATTTTTAAAGCACCTGTATTTAAAGAAAATGGAGACTTATTATCGCCGGGGTATTTTACGGTTCTGCAAAATGGAGTATTGATTCAAAATCATGTTGAACTAAAAGGCAATACTGCACATGGAGGAAAACCAACTTTTGAAAAGCATGGAAAATTACCAATTTCTTTACAAGACCATGGAAGTGCGGTTAGTTATAGAAATATTTGGATTCGTGAATTATAAACAAATAGTGAATTAATTAACTGATTTATTGATAATTAGAAAATTTTAAACAGATGAAAAAAATACTGCTATTTGCCTTTCTTTATATAAGCGCTATTGCAAATGCCCAGGATGACATGTTATGTATGGGAAAACACTGGACAGAAGACGAAGCCAATTTAGTAATGAAAAATTTTGCCAACCAATGGAATGATCTGGAATCCTGGGAAGCTCGTGCTACTACTATCAGAAATGGAATTATTTCAGGAATGAAACTAGATCAGATGCCAAATATTGAAGGTAATTTTCACCCCATAATTAGAAATACCCGTACTATGGATGGCTATACCGTGCAAAATGTTGCTATAGAAAGTTTTCCGGGCTTTTACATTACAGGAAATATTTATATGCCTGTCCAACCCAAAAAGGAAAATGCCGCAATACTCTCTCCTCATGGTCACTTGTCGGATAAACGATTAAAAGAAGATGTACAAACCCGTTGTGCTACTCTGGCTAGAATGGGCGCAATTGTTTTTGCCTATGACATGATAGGATATGCAGAATCAACTCAGGTAACTCATAAAATGCCAATAGCTTTAGTATTACAAACCTGGAATAGTAAGAGAGTGTTGGAGTACTTGCTGTCAAGACCGGATGTCGACGCGAATAGAATAGGAATGACAGGCGGATCTGGTGGAGGAACACAAACTTTTGTATTAACGGCCATTGATGAGAGAATAAAAGTTTCTGTTCCGGTGGTTCAGGTATCCGCTCATTTCTTTGGTGGTTGTGTGTGCGAAAGTGGTATGCCAATCCATAAGAGTGAAGAACATCAAACCAACAATGTTGAAATTGCAGCTCTTTGTGCCCCAAGACCATTATTACTTATTTCAGATGGGTTAGACTGGACCAGAAATACACCAAGAATTGAATATCCGTATATTCAAAGTGTATATGCACTTTATAATGCCGAACATAAAGTTGAAAATGTTCATTTAGCTGCCGAAAAGCATAATTATGGCTATTCAAAACGAGCAGCAGCCTATGCATTTCTGGCCTATCACCTAAAGCTTAACTATGGCAATGTTAATTTTGACAGAGGTGTTCTGGAAGATTTTGTAACTATTTTACCCCAAGACGATCTAAAAGTTTTTACTCAAGAAAATCCAAGGCCAAGTAATGCTATCATGGGAGATGAGGCAATCATGAAATATTTGAATTTAAATTAAAATGCACAGAATTATCATCAGCAAGTTAATCCTAATTTTTATTGGTTTGTTTTGTTTATCAGGTTGTGGACAAAACATTCCAAACGATGCTCTACCCGAATTATTGGTATCGAATGATGGAATTGTTATAAGTAATTTTGAGGATTGGGAAAATATTCGAAGACCAGAAATATTAGAATTGTTTGAGAAGAATGTTTACGGAGAAATTCCGAATAAAGAAATTGATATTAACTATAAATTATTAAAAATTGATAATGATGCTTTAGACGGAAAAGCAATTCAAAAAGAGATTATTGCTACTTTTTCTAATGGCAAGGAATCATTGGAAATGAACATGCTTATTTTTCTTCCAAAGAATGTCAAAAAACCTGTGCCAGTTTTTATGGGAATGAATTTTTATGGAAATCAGACCATTCATCCGGACCCTAATATTACAATAACTCCAAGCTATGTAAAGAATAATGAGGATTTCCTCATTACAAATAATAAGGCCACTGAATTATCAAGAGGAGTGCGTTCGCATAGATGGCCAATCGAAAGAATATTAGAACGTGGATATGGAATTGTTTCGATTTACTATGGCGATATAGACCCTGATTTTGATGATGATTTTCAAAATGGAATTCACAAATTGTTTTATGAAGACGGTGAACAGCCTAAACCCAACGAATGGGGATCCATTGCCACCTGGGCATATGGATTATCCAAAGCGATGGATTATTTGGTAACGGATAAGGATATTGATAAAAATAAAGTTGCCGTCATTGGACATTCCAGACTTGGGAAAACAGCACTTTGGGCAGGGGCAATGGACAAGAGATTTGCTATTACTATCTCTAATGATTCAGGTTGTGGAGGAGCGGCATTGTCTCGAAGGAGGCAGGGAGAAACGGTAAAAAAGATCAATACCAGCTTCCCGCATTGGTTTTGTAAGAATTTTCATTTATACAATGATAAAGAAGAGGACCTTCCGGTTGATCAACATATGTTAATAGGCTTAATTGCCCCGAGACCAGTATATGTTGCAAGTGCAAGTGAGGACCAATGGGCGGATCCTGAAGGGGAGTATCTCTCTTTATATCATTCGGGGTCAGTGTATAACCTATATGGACTTGAAAATTTAAGAAGCGATACTATGCCAGAGGTTAATCAATCCCAAACGATTGGCAATATGGGCTATCATATTCGATCAGGCAAGCATGATCTTACATTATTTGATTGGGAAAAGTACATGGATTTTGCAGATGTTCAATTTAATTAGCTCATCAGATGACTACTAACCGCACCGGCGAGAGTCATCCGATGAGTCGTCGACAAAGTGAAATAGGATGAAAAAATAACGGTTCTTAATTTACTCATCAGATGACTACAAACCGCACAGGCGAGAGTCATCAGATGAGTGGTCGACAATAAATACAAATTGATGAAAAACATAATTATCATCCTGTTATTAATAAGCTCCTTTAGCTGTAAAAAAGACCCCCGGGTTTTTATTGGAAATTTAAAGTGTGAATATGCCTCTTCCCCTATAAATATTGAAACATCTAAGCCAAGATTTAGTTGGAACATTTCTTCTGGAATATATGGGCAAAAACAAACTGCCCATCAATTGCTGGTTTCAAGACAAGAAGACATTTCCAATCCTATTTGGGATTCCGGAAAGATCAACAGCTCTTTAACGAATCAAATTATTTACAATGGGGAAAAATTGGAGAGCAATTCCAAGTATTATTGGCAGGTAATCATCTGGGACAAAAATGGAGTAAGATTCGAAAGCACAGTCGCTAATTTTGGAACAGCACTTCTGGACCAAAAGGATTGGGATGCTGAGTGGATTGGTGCCGGACCTGATACAGAGCCGAATTTGGAGCATGGGTTTTTAAAAAGTGTTGAGGAACAAGCTTCTCTTACCGATACGATAAAGCATGATGGGCGTTCCCTTTTATTAAGAAATGAATTTGAAACTGAGAAAGAAATAAAAAGTGCGAAGGTCTATGTTACCGGACTGGGATATTATGAGCTCTATTTAAATGGCAGCAGAGTTGGAGATCATGTT
Organism: Flavobacteriaceae bacterium; assembly: GCA_030625995.1. Taxonomy (GTDB): domain Bacteria; phylum Bacteroidota; class Bacteroidia; order Flavobacteriales; family Flavobacteriaceae; genus Lutimonas. Next base: position 505 of record DAOUPU010000217.1, on the reverse strand, counting down.
CTTTCCCCTGCCAAAACTAATTATTCTAAAGAAGTACTATATGATACATATGAAATAACAACGCAACTAAAAGAAGGGTTAAATGTATTTGGAATTCATCTCGGTAATGGATGGTTCAATCCATATAAAAAGTGGTGGAATGAGTATAGAATGCAATGGTTTGGTGCTAAACGTGCTATTTTACAACTGCATATTGAGTATGAGAATGGCCAAAAAGTTAAAATAACTACTAACAAAAATTGGAAATACCTTAGAGGTCCGGTTCTTTATAATTGCATCTACGATGGTGAATATTATGACGCCAATCTGGAAAGTATAAATTGGTCAAGTTTAAATTTTGACGATTCGAATTGGAAAGATGTTTTAATAATGGAATCGCCAAAAGGACTTCTTCGTTCTCAAACGATGCAGGCCATTAAAGTTGTACAAGTCATAGATCCAATAAAAGTTCATAAACCAAAACCTGGTGTGCATGTCTACGATATGGGTCAGAATTTTGCCGGAT
>DAOUPU010000010.1 GCA_030625995.1 Flavobacteriaceae bacterium | reverse complement strand
TATTTTCCGTAATTTCTGATAAATAGCGTACTCTTTTTTGAGGAATGATAAATTGTTTCTCACTTAAAGAACTACTGACATTATATTTACTGATTAAATTACTTTTCGTTTTTTGATTTACAATTTTCATCACGGTACTATATAATGCATTCACCCCTGGATCGTTAAATTGTGATGCCATTGTACCATAAGCGGGCATGTTCTCTACGTTCTCATCCCATAAGTTGTGATTTCTCTGATACTGTTTCTTAACATCTCGAAGTGCATCCAATGCCCCTTTTTTGTCAAATTTATTAAGTGCGATCACATCAGCAAAATCGATCATATCAATCTTTTCTAATTGAGTAGCAGCCCCATATTCGGGTGTCATAACATATAGAGACACATCAGAGTGATCCAGTATTTCAGTATCCGACTGCCCTATTCCCGAAGTCTCTAATATAATTAGATCGTATTGTGCAGCTTTTAAAATGTGGAGGGCATCACTAACATATTTTGACAATGCCAAATTGGATTGACGGGTTGCCAATGAGCGCATATAAACTCTGTCATTATTAATAGAATTCATGCGAATACGATCTCCTAATAGAGCGCCGCCCGTTCTCCTTTTGGAAGGATCAACAGAGACAATAGCGATATTTTTTTTTGAAAAATCTGATAAGAACCTTCGAACCAATTCATCTACTAAGGAAGACTTTCCAGCACCACCCGTTCCGGTGATTCCTAAAACAGGACAATTTCCAATAATTTCAAGTGAGGCCGAGGATATTTTTAAGAACTCTTTATGATTATTTTCGGCCAAACTTATCAATCTGGAAATTGTATTGATATCCTTATTTTTAATTTTCACAGCAATGTCCTTGACATTATCCAAGGAATCGGCCGGATTGAAATCAGATAAGGAAACCATTTCATTGATCATGCCTTGCAATCCCATTTCTCTGCCGTCATCGGGAGAATAAATTTTCGTAATGCCATAATCCATTAAATCTTTTATTTCACTTGGAAGTATGACACCACCACCACCACCAAAAATTTTAATTTGTCCCGCACCTCTTTCTTGCAGTAAATCAAACATATACTTGAAATACTCGTTGTGCCCTCCTTGGTACGAAGTCAAAGCAATAGCATTTGCATCTTCTTGAATAGCTGTATTAACAACCTCTTCTACGCTCCGGTCATGTCCCAGGTGAATTACTTCAACCCCTGTTGTTTGAATAATTCTCCTCATAATATTAATGGCAGCATCATGACCGTCAAAAAGAGAAGCAGCAGTTACGATTCTTATTTTATTTTTAGGAATGTATGGATCTATCTTAGTCATGTATATGTTTTAATAAATGCATTGCAAGTTACTAATTGCCCGATTATATTTTAAAGAGATCTCTTATAATTTAACAATTCATATAATTTACGAATTTTTGAATTAGAACCTCAGGTCGATCTGAGGTTTATATTATGTCTTTTTCCAAAAGTACGGACTAAAAATTATTAAAACTGTAAAAAGTTCTAATCTCCCTAATAGCATCAAAAAGGTAGACCACCATTTACCAAAGGGAGGCAAAATACTATAATTATTTACCGGGCTTAAATTTCCAAAAGCCGGACCAACGTTACCCAAAGATGAGGCTGCAGCTCCAATTGAAGTCATAAAATCTATACCTAAAAAACTAAACACTAAGGCCCCTGCTGCAAAAACAATGAGGTATAAAATAAAAAAAGCCATTATATTAAAAACAATGCCACGTACCACCGTTTTGCCATTGTATCTTACCGGAATTATTCCATTGGGATGAATGGTTCGTTTAAACTCTAAAAAACCATTTTTTATCATGATGATATGTCTCACAATTTTCACACCACCGGCAGTAGATCCCGCAGAAGCTCCAATGAACATTAATAAAAAAAACACCACAGTTAAAAATGGTGACCAGATGGTAAAATCAGCAGAGACAAATCCTGTAGTTGTTAGTATTGCGACAATTTGAAACAGGGCATGTCTGAATGAACTTTCTAATTCACCTAAGATCATTGGATGGCCAATCAATTGGATCTCTGTAGCAACTTTTGATACTTCAGCATAATTAAAAACTACGAAAGTTGTAATTAATGTTAAACCGATTATAGAGAAAAAATAGTATTTAAACTCCTCATTGTGAAGTACCTTACTGAATTTTCCTTTTACTACGAGGTAGCTAAGAACAAAATTTGTTCCGGCAATGAACATAAAAAGAGTAATTATATATTGAATTAGTGGCTGGTTATTCCAATATGCAATACTTGCATTTTTAGTTGAAAATCCTCCGGTTGACAGGGTGCTCATTGCGTGATTAACGGCGTCAAAGTAACCCATTCCGGCAAATTTTAACAATACAGCCTCAATAAGAGTTAAACTAAAATACAGAAACCATAATCTCTTTGCTGTATCTGTAATTCTGGGGTGTAATTTATCCGATGATGGACCGGGTGATTCTGCTGCAAATAATTGCATACCCCCAATTCCCAAGAGGGGTAAGATTGCGATAGCCAGTACGATGATCCCCATACCACCTATCCAATGTGTGGTACTGCGCCAAAATAGAATACTCCTTGGCATAGCTTCAATATTATCTATGATGGTTGCGCCAGTGGTTGTGTAACCCGACATGGTTTCAAAAAATGCGTTGGTAAAGGAAGGTATTGTTCCAGTAAAAATATAAGGTAAAGTACCGGACAAGGACATAATTACCCAGCCGAGGGTGACTACCAAATATCCCTCACGTTTTCTAATTTGTTTTTTGAATCCCATTGAGGATAATTGCAACAGACCACCAGCAAACATCGTGACGATAGCAGCGTATAAAATACCGTGAAATGCACCATCTTTAAAGTACCAACTGAATAGTGCCGAAAAAAGCATAAAAGCTCCGTTAAAAAGAAGTAAGATCCCCATCATCTGGAGGATTATTTTGATATTGATCTTTTTCATTTTTATCCTTTAATTAAAGAACTTTTCCACTTTAGATATCGTTTTAGGAAAACAACAAACCACAACTTTATCGTCTTTTTTTATTTGAAAATCTCCCAACGCAATTACACCAACTTCATCACGAACTACTCCACCGATAATCGCATTTCTGGGGAACTTTAAATCTCTAATTTTCCTTTTGATAATTTTCGAATTTTCATGAACCTTGAACTCTAAAATTTCTGCATTGATATTATTTAACATGGTCATTTCCAGCACTTCACCTTTTCTAATATATCTGAAAATACTATTGGCTGCCAGAAGTTTTTTATTAATTAGAGTATCAATTCCAATATTCTTGCTTAAATTAAAATAATCCACATTTTGAACCAAAGCAATTGTACGTTTAACGCCCTTCGATTTTGCTACCAAACACGACATAATATTAGTTTCCGATCTGCCTGTAACTGCAATAACAGCATCCATTTCACCAACATTTTCTTCTTCTAAAAGTTCTACATCCCGACTGTCGCCATAAACTACAAGAGCTTTGGGCAATTTGTCTGCTAATTCTATCGCTCTGGCCTTATTATATTCAATAACCTTGATATTGAGTTTCTTATTACAAAGTTCCAGGGCTGTTTTTTCACATATTTTACTTCCTCCTAGAATCATTACATTCTTTATTGGGCTGCTGTGAGTTCCTGACAATTTTACGAGTTCATCAACTCCTTCTTGGGTAGTTATAAAATATGCTTGGTCGCCAACTTTAAAAACAGTATTTCCTCTGGGTATGATTGTTTCGCTTGATTCTTTTCGTTTAATGGCTATAGGCACAAAGTGTATTTCAGAAAACTCTACTGCCGCATCTTTAACCTCCATACCAACGATAGGAGCTATATCGGAAAGCGATAAACCAACCATGGTCAATTTTCCCGCTTCAAATTCATGAGTATCGTGAAAAGCTGCCTTTTCCAACAATAATTTTATTTCATTAGTTGCCAGTTCATTAGTGGAAATTAATTCATCAATACCCAACTCACTAAAATTAATTTCATCCTTGTAATCAGTAAATTCCGAATTACTAATTCTCGCGATAGTTTTTTTCGCTCCTAATCTTTTTGAAACTACTGAAATCGTTATGTTGGTGGTCTCTGAGGAGGTCACTGCAATGAGTAGATCTGTATTTTGAATATTCGCTTCTTTTAGGGCAGATATAGAAGTAGCGTCTTCCTCCATTGTTCTAATATCTAATCGGGTATCTGCAAAAACCAAACGGTCTTTATCCTGATCAATTAATGTAATTTCGTGAGATTCGTATGAAAGCAATTTTGCAAGATGAAAGCCGACTTCCCCTGCACCGGCAATTATAATTTTCATAGTGATATTTTATATTTAGCTGATTGATTTACTTTATTAGAAATAACTTTTATGCCATTAGCACAATCCACTAAATTCTTTTACTAGCAACAAATGTATTCTTTTTCTTTCATATCTTTAAAGAAAAATTGATGTCTGATTATAATAATAGTTTAACAATTAAGCACTGGAGTGTGGATGACAGGCCAAGGGAGAAATTAGTGATTAAAGGTAAAATTGCTTTATCAGATGCAGAATTAGTAGCTATCTTAATAGGTTCTGGGAATAGAGAGGAAAGTGCGGTTGAGTTATCAAAAAGAATATTAAACACTATAAATAATAATCTCAATGAATTAGGTAAATTATCTGTTGAAGATCTGGTAAAATTCAAAGGTATTGGAGAAGCCAAAGCAATTTCAATTATTACTGCTTTAGAATTGGGCAGAAGGCGGAATCTGGAGGAGGCTTTGGAAAAACCTAAAATTACTGGAAGCAGATCAGTTTTTGAAGTGATGCAACCCATTTTGGGTGAATTGCAACATGAGGAGTTCTGGATATTATACCTTAACAATGCCAATAAAATAAAATTAAAGTTTCAAATGAGTAAAGGTGGAATTACGGGAACGTTGGTAGACAGCCGTTTGGTTTTTAAAAGAGCTCTTGAAATTTCAGCTACAGGTATTATATTGAGTCATAACCATCCGTCCGGGAGTATAAAACCCAGTTCTTCTGATATAAGCTTAACAAAAAAACTAAAAAAAGGAGGAGAACTTTTAGATATAAATGTTTTGGATCATGTGATTATTACCGAAAAAGATTATTTTAGCTTTGCTGATAATAGCATGATGTAAAATGACAGAATCAGCAAATTTTTAATTAACTTATTAATTGAGAATTACAAAATTTTAAACAGATGAAATATAGTTATTTATGCTATTAATTTATACCCATAAAATTACACCGAGACTTACCTTTACATTTAAGCATATATTAACCCATATTCTGAATCTTCAAGTAAGTTTTACTTCAAAATTGGAGGAATTTATTGCTTATGAAGGGTTGAAATTCTCTTATTCCACTCAAGCTGTACAAAATGAAATATTTGTAAGGAGCAATGAATTGTTGTTTGAGCAAGGTATCGATTACTTAGATATTACCATGGGAAAATGGGATGATGATGTTTGCTTTTTTCAAGCCGGAGGAAGTTCATCAATTCCATTCGATATATTCGCTGCCAGTTTTTATTTAATTAGTCGGTATGAAGAATATTTACCACAAGTAAAAGATGAATTTGACAGATTTCCCGCGGTAGAAAGTTTGGCCTATCAATACAAATTTTTGGACAAGCCAATTGTAGACATCTGGGCCTATAAATTTAAAAAAGTTTTGTTGGAGAGATATCCTAAGCATAAGGAATTAATAGATAATAAAAGAAATTTTAAATTTATTTCCACTATTGATGTCGATATTGCATTTAGTTATAAACACAAAGGTTTGGTAAGAACTATTGGAGGTATCATTAATGATCTGTTTGAGTTTAAACTTAAGGCAATTTGGTTACGATTTTTAGTTATTTTCAGTCTCAAAAAAGACCCTTTTAATACCTTTAGTCGATTAATCTATTTGCAAAAAAAACATAACATAACAACGATATTCTTCTTTTTAATGAGTGAATATACCACGTTTGATAAAAATATTTCGGCAGGGAATATTAATTATAAATTACTAATAAAAAATGTAGCAGATTATTGTAAAGTAGGAATTCACCCTTCTTATTTTAGTCTTAAAAACGAACAAAAGATTAAGAAAGAAAAAAAGAGATTAGAGCAAATTGTGAATTTTCCCATAACGAAATCCCGACAACATTATTTGCGATTTGTTTTACCGGAGACATATCAGAATTTGGTTGATCTAGAAATAAAGGAAGACTACACAATGGGTTATGCCAGTCATTATGGTTTTAGAGCAGGAACATGTACACCATTTTATTTTTATGATTTAGATTATGAAATTCAAACCCCTCTTAAGATATTTCCATTTGCTGTTATGGATGGGGCACTAAAAGACTATTTGAATTTTACAGCAAAAAGGTCGTATGATACAATATTAAGGCTTGCAAATGAAGTAAGGAATGTGAATGGAACCTTCATTACCCTCTTCCATAACGAATCTGTAGGAGGAACTGGTAGGTGGAAAGGTTGGAAAGATATATATGAAAATATGATGAGAGAGCTGGCCAACTAAGGCTATAAATTGTCAGACCGAGTTTCTTATTTAAACATTCCAGAGGGTTGTCTATTCAATATATTTCATGATTAAATACGTAGAACATAAGGAGATAGATTTTGCAAAATATGATTCATGTATTGCTGTATCTGAGAATTCTTTAATTTATGCTTATAGTTGGTATTTGGATATAGTTGCCGAGAATTGGGATGCCTTGGTATTAGGAGATTACGAAATGGTGATGCCATTAACTCACAGAAAAAAGTACTACATACCTTATATTTTTCTGCCGCCTTGGGTGCAACAGCTGGGTATTTTTTCAGCCAATATTATTGACGAAGACCTGGTGCTTGATTTCATCAGTAGAATTCCAGGAAAATTTAAATCGATTGATATTTTATTTAATCATAAAAACTCTTTTTCGAGTAAAAGATTGAAATCTAGGAACAACTATATTTTGGATCTCAATAAGGAGTATAAATTACTATTTGATAATTTCGCAAAAGGGAGAAAAAGCAGTATAAAACATGCGAAAAAGTATGGATTGATACTAAGGGAATCAAATAATGTAGAATCCCTTATTCAATTATTCATGAATAACAAAGGTTCAGAGCTAAACAAACCTGAGCGGGATTATACAGCTATTCGAAATTTGGTATCCGTTGCGTTGAAAAAGGATAAGGTGAAGATTTATAAGGTTTTTGATGAAAATACCCTTGAAATCGGCGGAGCTATTTTTTTAATAGACAGAAATAGAATTACCTATTTATTTTCTGCAGTCAATCAAAAGGGTAGAGATAAGCAAGCTATGTCTTTTTTGATAGATTTAATAATTAAAAAATATTCGGGTCAAGAATTGATCCTGGATTTTGAAGGATCCATGATACAAGGTATTGCAGACTTTTTTATGAGTTTTGGAGCAGTTCAGGAAAATTATTATTGGTATGCTATGAGAAGAATAATTTAGTCGATCAATACTTTTTTATAAAAATTGATTAATTTTTTTTCTTCTTCCAGCCAATTATATTTTTGATAGGCATTTTGGGAGGCAATTTTTTTTTCAAGAAGAAGTTTTGGATCACTAATTAATTCGATTATTCCTTCAGCAATTTTTACATCATTGGAATTCTCAACAATGATACTATTTTTTAAGGGTTTGAGAATTTTTTTTGTTTCAGGTAAATCCACACTAACAATTGCAAGACCGGATGCTATATAATTAAATAGCTTGTTCGATGTTGAGAATAGATTATTTTTGGTTGGAGAATACAGAATTAATCCAATATCACAATTTTTTAAGTTCTTTGAAACATCCTCATATTTCACCCAACCTATCTGAATCATATTCTTTTGAAGACTATTGTCAACAATGAATTTGGAAATATAAACGGACTCCTTCTTAGGAGAATCTCCAATAATTTTCAATTTAATATTTGGAAACTGAGTCCTTAACAAAAGTAGAGCATGCATCATATTTTTTAAACCTCTATTGAAAGATAGGGTTCCCTCATGCACCAAAGTTATAGGAGTATTTATATTTGGGGAGTCTTTACTAAATGGGAATAGGGTAGGCAAAGAACAATTGTATATTATTTCTGTGCAAGTAAAATTCGTATTTTTTTTAAGATTTTCAAGTATACCGCTGTTCACGGTTATTAAGTATTTAATTTTTTTGAGATATTTTTTTTTGATCAATTGCTCTTTTATTGTTCCTCCAACCCATGATTCATGACTATCAAAAACAACTTTATTATTTGTAATTTTAGATGCCTTCATTGCAATTCTTAATGATATAGGCTCATGAGCATGATAAATGTTTGCATTTTCCTTTAGCATAGTAGATATGATCTCTTCTTGAAATTTACCTAGAAATACTTTATTAAGTAAAGAGGTTAAAATACCTTTGGGAGGATTTAATCCTATGATCTTGATCCCATCTAAAAAGAATATGTTCTCTTTCTTCTCGTTCAATATTCTACCACTCATATCTTTTATATAACCATCTTCGTCAGTTAACAATAAATAACTAACTGCGTAGCCATGTTTTTTAAGACTTATAGCTTCTTTGTAAAAAATCCTATCATCATTTGCACAATGCTGTAAAGCAATCATTAATATTTTGATTTTTTTATCCATTCAACGCTTTTAAATATTTTCTATAATAGTATTTAAAATAGGAGTAATTAATTATTTTGGAAATGACACTTGTTAAAATAGCACCTTCAACACCCAATATAGGAATTAGGATAATATTTCCCGAAATGTTAGCTATTGCCTCAGCCCAGGCAACATTTCTAATTTCTTTTCCCTTTGATTTTGCGGCAAGAAAAGTATAAGGTGAAGACATGCCCTGGAAAAAGAATGCAAATGAAATATAAAAAACATAGCTGCTAACACTTTTAAATTCGACACCAAACAAAAAAACAACAATATAATCACCAAATAAATAGAGAAACAACATGCATCCGAGAAGCCAAAGAGTGTTATAAAGAAATATTTTTTTTGGTATTCTTTTTAAATGAGAATATTGTTTATACATGGATTGATTTAGAGCCTGACTCATAAGGATCATGGGTGATGCTACCAGTAATGCTAAGGAATAAAAGCCTAAAAGAGTTGTGTTTTTAAAGTAAGCTATAAACAGTTCATCAAGTTTATAGGTTGTTTGATTGGCAATGGCCCCTGTATAGTAATGAAATCCATATTTTTGATTCTTTAACCACAACAGTTTCCAGTATTTTTTTGTGCTGGAAAAATGTGGTTTCAGTTTAATCAAAAAGTATAAAATTATTATAAAAGTGGAGATTAAATTGAAGAAAATGATAACATTTATTGTGAGGTTTTTAAAGAAGATCATCAAACTCAACAAAAAAAGTAACTTTGGAAGGTTATTATAAGTGGCTATTATTTTAACATTGTTCGTGCCTACACCATACGAATTAACCAAATAATAAAATGGAAAGACTATTGTTAATGGTGCAAATATTTGCATGCTATATCCCATGTTGGTTTGAAACAATTCATTGACAAAAAAACTTAGAAACCATACAACAATGCAAAGTCCTATTCCATTTATTGCAGCTATTATAAACCCTATTGCCAGTAATTTCTTCTCTCTAATTATATTGTGATTTTGTGCAAGTAGATTTCTTAAAGACACAAAAAATCCAAACCGAAAGAATAAAGATAAAAAAGTTACAAGGCTTATAAAAAAAGCGTACTCTCCGTAACTGATATCTCCCAACTGATGTGTTTGAATCTTTTTAATTCCAAAGCCAATAACAATCAAAAAGATGTTCGATGCAAATAATATAGCAACTTGTTGAAAGGTTTTTGGTAATTTTAAAAGTAGTGATTTCATATTATTAGGTAAAAATAATGTTTAAAAGTAAATGACTACTTTTATTTCATGAATATAAAACACATTTTTTTTGACCTCGACCATACATTATGGGACTTTGAAAGTAATTCAAAGAATACCTTTGAGCATATCTTTCTAGACAATCAAATAAAGGTGAAAATTGAAGATTTTAGCTCTAGTTATAAACCAATTAATCAGAAATATTGGAAACTGTTCAGGGAAGATAAAGTGTCTAAGGAGAAACTTAGATACGCCAGGTTAAAAGAAACCTTTGAGGTTTTAGATTATGCTATTGATGACGATCTAATTGATCTGTTATCTGAGAAATACATTGAGAACTTATCACAGTATAACAAACTTTTTACAGGGACAATTGATATTTTGGATTATTTAAAACCCAATTACAGCATGCACATCATTACGAATGGTTTTGATGAGGTACAACATAAAAAATTAGAAAACTCGTCTATATTACCATATTTTAAGCACATTATTACTTCTGAAAAGATTGGAGTCAAAAAACCAAATCCGATAATATTTCATTATGCTTTGGAAATAGCAAATGCAAAGTCAAAAGAAAGTGTTATGATCGGAGATAATTTTGAGGCAGATATTCTCGGGGCAAGAGGAGTTGGCATGCATACTATTTTTTGCAATTTCGATGAAGAAGTTGTTTCTAACAACGAAAGAACCATTTTGAAATTAGACGAGATAAGAGACCACCTCTGAAGGTCATCATCTAAGGATCTTAAAAATTAATGTATATTTAATCCTTAAAAACAAAATTGCTACATCCCCTCGATTATGTATAAGCAACTGCTGAACATAGGTTTTATTTTTTTTGTTATCAGCTGTTATGCCCAGAACAAGCAATTAACTTACAATTTTGATCAATTGCCACAAACCCTTATGTCTAATCCGGGAGCAGTGGTTAATTATAAAAACCATATAGGAATACCCTTATTATCAAGTATCTATTTACAAGTTGGAGCTACCAATAAGAACGTCACCTATAATAATGTTATTGCAGGTGAAAGTAATGCAGGTGGTGTACTTCGAAACATGAATGATATAAATGATTTGTCAACCGATGATTATTTTCAGTTTAACCAACAAATTGAAATATTATATGGAGGAATTCGATTGAGGAATGAAAAGCATTATGTGAGCTTTGGCATGTATGAGGTGATGGATGGTTTTTCTCTATACCCTGAAGACATAGTTGAAATATATTTTAATGGAGATGATAGAGATCGTGATGGTATTCCTGAGTTCGATAGGGTAACCAACCTCAATCAGTTTAATATGATTGGAAATTTGATGGGCGTTTATCATGTGGGAATTTCAAGTAAAATGAATGATAGATTAAATATCGGTGCCAGGTTAAAATTGATCTCGGGATCAATGAATTTTAATTCAACAAATAATACGGGAAATTATCAGTTAAGTCAACCGGAAAGCTCTGGTCTGTACCATCACAATTTTAATAATATGAATGTGATTTTTAATTCTTCGGGCTTTAGTGTATCAGAAACAGGTGATTTTGAAACGGATACAGGAAGTTATATTCAGGGATTATTTTTCGCAAATGGTAATTTCGGAATGGGAATAGATCTGGGAATTACCTATCAGGCAACAGATAGAGTTACTGTCACTGCGAGTGTTCTGGATTTGGATTATATAAATTATTCCAATGACATTACGAGCTATATCATAGTTAATGATTTTTTAGTGAAGGACAAAGATTATTTTGACCCACCATTTGGAGGAGAAAGAGAATACTGGAAGGATAAAATAGATGATTATCGATATTATTACGGTGATGATCTACCTTTGGATACCATAAACATAAATTATAATAACTTTCGTTCACCTATTTTAAATGCTTCTGCCGGCTATGTAATGTCAAATAAATCAAAAGGTGCTAAATCTGTTTTTAGAGATGTGAAATGTGACAAATGCCTGTATAATAGAGGCCTCTACACTAGCGAATTAGGTATTCAAACCTATACGATATTTCGGCCAGAAAAAATTGGTTGGGCAGTCACGGCCTATTATTCACGGGAGTTTAATCAATATATAAATGCAAAAATCACTTATACCTATGATAATTTTTCACCATATAACATTGGTTTAGGAATATCTACACATTATAGAAGATTGAATTTTTACGCTACTATGGATAATTTATTATATTTACCCAGATTAAAAGATAGCAATTATCAATCATTACAACTGGGATTTAATTTTATCTTTGAATGAATTAAAAAATCGAAAAATGAATAGTAAATTATTTAGCCTGTTTTTCCTGTTTATGTATGTAACAGTTTCATTTTCTCAGGATGAACTGAATGCTTATAAATACATAATTGTCCCAAAAACCTATGATTTTTTTAAATATGAGGAAGAAGATAAATATAAATTAAATTCGTTAACTAAATTTTTATTCAATAAATACGGTTATATAGCATTATTTCAGGGTGAAGACTATCCTCAGGATTTAGTGTTAAACCCTTGTCTAGGAGTTTTAGTGGATATTGCTAATGACTCTAAATTGTTATCAACAAGATTAAAGATCGAGTTAAAAGATTGTTCAAATAAAATCATATATACATCCAGAGAAGGTGTTACTAGGGAAAAGGAATTTGTAAAGGCCTATCAGGAAGCCCTTAGGAATGCATTTATTTCATTCCAAGTAATGAATTATAAATTTGATCCGAATTCTGATGTAGCCTCTAAAACAAATGTCCCATCTAATTCTATACCTGTCGAGGCAAAATCAACCTCCACGACAGAACCAGAACCTGTTACTGAAGTGAAGGAAGCGCCTGCACCTGTGATAGTTGTAGTTGATGAAGCAACTGTGGAGCAGGAAACTAAAGTGGTAAATACAGAAATGTCTAATTCAAAAGAACCTGTTGCAGAAGTGAAAGCAGCTCCTGTCCCTGTGCCGGTTCCAGTCGAGACTGAGAATAAGGCTAAGTCTGAGGATAGTAAAACTGATAATTCGGTTTTAAAGTCGTATAAAAATGAAAATATTTCGTTTTTTATTATTGAACAAGGGGAGGAGTTAAAGGCATATGTAAATCAAACTAAGGATGGTACTTATAAAAAGGGTGAATTGATAGGAACTTTTGTAAAAACTTCTATATCAAATGTTTATCGTGTTACCTGGCGAGATAGGGAAGGTGAAAAAAAAGAGACCACCGGTTACTTCGATGAATCTGGAAATTTAAATATTGATGTCAATCGAAATGGTAAAATTGAAGTTATCATTTTTAAAGTTGAGAAGTAGGATCTAATGTTCTATTAGTTTAATGAATTAATGTAAGAACGAGTTAAAGCTAGATGGTTTTTCTTTTCTAATTCTATTTTTATTATCTCATTCCATCATTTCATCAAATTAATAACCGTATTTATCTTTCCATCTTTTTTTTAGTAATTCTCTGAAACTGTTCTCTCTGCTATTCACTCCGGGATCATATAGTTTAGTGTTTTTAATTTCTTCCGGCAGAAATTCTTCATCGATAAAGTTGTTTTCAAAGCTGTGTGCATATTTATAACCTTTACCATAATTCAATTCTTTCATCAATTTTGTTGGTGCATTTCTAAGAGCAAGTGGAATCGATAAATCTCCTGTTTCCTTAACCAATTGTTGTGCTTTTTTAATAGCTTCATAGGAGGAATTACTTTTTGCAGAATTTGCCAGGTAGATCGCACATTGACTCAAAATAATTCTGGATTCAGGATTCCCTATAACGGTTACTGCTTGGAAAGTATTGGTAGCCAATATTAAGGCCGTTGGATTTGCATTTCCTATGTCTTCAGAAGCCAAAATCAACATCCTTCTGGCAATAAATTTAACATCCTCTCCGCCTTCGATCATTCTTGCCAACCAATAAACGGCACCATTGGGATCACTCCCACGAATGGATTTTATAAATGCCGATATAATATCATAATGCTGCTCACCCGTTTTGTCATACCTAACGGTGTTCTTTTGCACTTTTTGTATTACCAAATCATTTGTAATTTCAATAGGTTCCTCTTCAGAAGAGACTATAAGCTCAAAAATATTCAATAGTTTTCGGGCATCACCACCAGATAACTGAATAAGAGCATCTGTTTCATGGAGAATGATTTTCTTTTTGGAAATAAAGACATCTTCTGTTAGAGCTCTATCGAGTAGATCAATTAAATCTTGCCGATCAAAGGAATTTAGAATATATACCTGGCAACGGGATAATAACGCCGGGATGACCTCAAAACTTGGATTTTCAGTAGTTGCTCCGATTAAGGTTACCCATCCTTTTTCAACTGCACCAAGTAATGAATCTTGTTGAGATTTACTAAACCGATGAATTTCATCAATAAATAAAATCGGGTTCTTGCTTGTAAACAGGCCACCACTGTTCTTTGCCTTGAGAATTATATCTCTTACCTCTTTTACACCAGAATTAATTGCGCTTAATGAATAAAATGGCCGTTCTGATTCCTTGGCAATAATATTCGCAAGTGTAGTTTTCCCTATACCCGGAGGTCCCCATAAAATTAAAGACGGAATTATTCCTTGTTTGATATGATTTGTTAATGCCCCATTTTTCCCGACTAAATGTTGTTGACTAATATAGTCATCCAATGATTTCGGTCTTATTCTTTCTGCTAGTGGCTCATTCATTTTGTAAAAATAAAGTAAAAATCGAGAAGTAAAAAGGGAAAAATATTTTGATTCAATTTTCTTCTTTTTGTGAATGAATTCATTTGCGTTAAAGTTACGTTAGCTATATTTGAAAAACACGAAAGTACTTTATGATTTGATCGTTAAATTTTGAATCTTTGAATTTTATTTATGTTTAATCTTTAGCAAAACATTATAAAAAATCAAAATTACATATTGATATAAATTTTAAACCTTAAAAATATACAATGGCAGAACATAAACATTATAATTTTTCACCTTTAATTCTGGCTGTACCTTTATATTTTGTTTTGTCCTTGTGGATAATTTTTTGGATTGAAGTTAAATACGGATATAATTTTAATAAATACGGTATTTACCCAAGATCATTGAAGGGCTTGAGAGGTGTTTTTTTTTCACCATTTATTCATGGTGATATAAAACATTTATATCATAATTCAATTCCACTATTCGTATTGTTGTTTAGCCTATTTTATTTTTATAGAAAAATTGCATTTAGAGTATTTGTTTATGGCACTTTACTCACGGGTATACTGACCTGGATTATTGCGAGAAGTTCTTTCCATATTGGTGCTAGTGGTATTATATATATGCTGTTCAGTTTTATTTTTTTTAGCGGAATTATAAGGAAAAATTATAGATTAATAGCCGTCTCACTAATGGTAATTTTTCTCTACGGCAGTATGGTTTGGTATCTGTTACCTCTTGAAGAAAAGATTTCCTGGGAAGGTCATTTATCCGGCTTTATTGTTGGAATAATATTCGCCTTTTATTTTAGAAGAACAGGACCTCAAAAGTTTAAATATGAATGGGAACAGGATGATTATCAAAAAGATGATTTCGACCTTTTATTTGATGACGATGGAAATTTTAATCCCAATGCATCTGAGAAAGAATTAGAATAGATTAAAAATTGATCATTTAATCTGTTACTTATTTAATATACAAGCTTTTATAAAATCTAAAAACAACGGATGCGGATCAATAACTGTACTTTTATATTCAGGGTGAAATTGCACCCCAATAAACCATGGATGATCCGGAAGTTCCATAATTTCAACAAGACCTGTATCAGGGTTTACACCTGTAGCCTTTAAGCCTGCTTTTGTAATTTGATCAAAGTAGTTATTGTTGAATTCATAACGATGGCGGTGACGCTCACTTATGGATTCTTTGCCATAAGCCATATATGATTTCGATTCTTTTTGAATTTTACAGTCCCATGATCCCAATCGCATTGTGCCTCCTTTTTCAGTAACTTTTTTTTGGTCTTCCATTATGTCAATTACCGGATAGGGAGTATCATTATCCATTTCGGTTGAATTAGCGTTTTTCAAATGTAAAACGTTTCTGGCAAATTCAATAACAGCCATCTGCATGCCTAAACAAATTCCTAAAAAGGGGATTTTATTTTCTCTGGCATATTTGACCGCGTTAATTTTTCCTTCAATACCTCTGTCACCAAAACCAGGAGCAACGATTATACCGTTTAATCCTTCTAATTTATTTTCCACATTTTCTTTTGATAACTCCGCAGAATGTATAGGATGAATGTTAACCTTTACCTCATTGTAAGCACCTGCCTGACCAAGAGATTCAAGAATGGATTTATATGCATCTTGTAACTCAACATACTTACCGATCAATCCAATTTCAACCGTGTCTACAGGATTTTTAAATTTATATAGAAACTCATTCCAGGCCACTAACTCCGGAGATTTCTTAGCCGTTAATTCTAATTTATTAAGTACGACTTTGTCAAGACCTTCTTTAAGCATTAAATTTGGAACATCGTAAATTGTCTTTGCATCTATTGACTCAATGATGGCTTCTTTTTCTACATTACAAAACAGGGCTAGCTTTGTTTTTATGCCATCGTTTAAGTGGTGCTCAGTTCTACACACTAAAATGTCCGGGCTAAGACCACTTTGCATCAATTCTTTTACGGAATGTTGGGTTGGTTTTGTTTTTAACTCCTTAGCTGCTGCGAGGTAAGGGACTAATGTTAAATGGATAACAAGGGCATTTGTTTGACCTAACTCCCACCTCAGTTGTCTCACCGATTCGATATATGGTAATGAT
Organism: Flavobacteriaceae bacterium; assembly: GCA_030625995.1. Taxonomy (GTDB): domain Bacteria; phylum Bacteroidota; class Bacteroidia; order Flavobacteriales; family Flavobacteriaceae; genus Lutimonas. The sequence continues at coordinate 9,617 of DAOUPU010000010.1, read as the reverse complement.
TCAATATCTCCAACAGTACCACCAATTTCGGTAATTATTATTTCGTAGTCACCCGTTTCACCTAAGAGTTTTATTCGTTTTTTAATTTCGTCTGTTATATGAGGAATTATTTGGACAGTTTTTCCTAGATAATCACCCTTACGTTCTTTGTTGATAACAGTTTGATAAATTCTACCTGTGGTTACATTATTAGCTTGAGAGGTAGGGATATTTAAAAAACGCTCATAATGAACTAAGTCCAAATCAGTTTCAGCTCCATCATTAGTTACATAGCATTCGCCATGTTCATAGGGGTTTAAAGTTCCTGGATCTATGTTAATATAAGGGTCTAATTTTTGAATGGTTACGGAAAAACCACTTGACTGTAATAATTTTGCTAATGAGGCAGCAATGATTCCTTTTCCGAGAGAAGAACTTACCCCTCCCGTTACAAAAATATACTTCGTATTTGGCATTGTATTTAGGTTTGTACAAAATTACAAAGTCTGACTACTTTCGCAAGAGAAAATGTTTTTATTTTTAAAAACCTGAATTCGATTATTAATGAGCAAGCTCATATTATCTATATCGATAACTGTGATTTATAGTTATATGATAGATCATGAGTAATCAATTGTTGGTAAAAAACACCAACAATGGCTAAAAAATGAAAGAAAAAACAGAAAATTTACTGCTTGAATATCAGAACGTTGAGGAGTTAGTTATAGGATAGGTTAAAAAGGTTTTTGAATAATAATATCGATTTCAAAGACATGAAATAATAGAAGATCTTTTACAATTATTATAAAAGCGGGTTATAAGATTGTGGAGTAATTTTTATGGAGTTTATCCGGAGATATCAGATGCATCTGCCACAACCTCCAGGTTATCTGTAGTAGTTAAATTTTCAGGAATGTATTTTTCAGCGTTCGTACAACTTGAAGAACCTCCACATGAAAAAAGAAATAATGATACACTAACAATGCTTCCAAAAACGATCAATCTTTTCATAACTATTATATTTAGGGTTTGTAAAACAATAACGTTAAGCTGACCAATTTATTTTATTGGCACAGTTTGAACAAAGTGTACTCTATTAATTTTTCTACTGTTTTATATGGGTCTTTACTAAATGCCAGCGTTTTTCGGTTGCCAATAATCGCATTCATCGAAAGGGCTCGATGTCCTAATAGTTTAGCCAAACCATAAATGGCAGATGTTTCCATTTCGAGATTCGTAATTTTAATTCCTTTATAACTGAAATTATTAATTTTATGATTCAAATTTGGATCCTGAATTGCCAATCGTAATACCCTACCTTGCGGACCGTAAAACCCACCAGCTGTAGCTGTTATTCCAGAAAAAACTTTAGGTGATGTCAACTTTTGTTCTAAATGATTACTGTTTTTCACAAAATATGGTCTTGACTTATTTTCGGAATATTTAGTGTGATCGATAAATGCTCTCTCCATATCTTTTTCAAGAATATGCTCGCATTCATATGATAACAGCATTCCGTCTAAGCCTAAGCCATATTTAGCTAATACAAAACTGTCTACGGGGATTTCTTCCTGAAGGGATCCTGAAGTGCCAATACGCACAAAATTTAACGAAGTATGTTCTTTTTTAATGGTACGCGTTAACAGATCGATATTGACCAATGCATCCAACTCATTAATGACGATATCGATATTATCGGGTCCGATACCTGTCGAAATTACCGTAAATCTTTTGTTTTTAAAAGTTCCGGTTATTGTTTTAAATTCTCTTTTTTGAGTTTCAAATTCTACCGAATCAAAATGCTTTGCAACTTTGGCCACACGATTTTGATCTCCCACCAAAATTATATTTTTTGAAATATGTTCCGGTTTTAGATTAAGATGATACACACTACCATCTGGATTTAAGATTAATTCTGATGCACCAATTTTTGTCATCCACCGACTCTTTTTACATTATAACCTTTTTTTTGCAAGATGTTCATAATTTTATCCCGGTAATTTCCTTGAATAATGATTTCACCTTCTTTAGTACTTCCTCCAACGCCGCATTTTGTTTTTAATAGCTTGCCAAGTGCTTTTAAATCAGTTTCACTTCCTTGAAAACCGGTAAGAATAGTAACTGTTTTTCCACCTCTCCCTTTATTTGAAAAATGAGCTTCCAGATATTGTTCGTTAGTTGCTAAAGTTTTTTGATCTTCATCAGAGAAGGTAGAAAAATTTTCATTGTCATTAGTGGAAAATACAAATCCACCTATATCGGATAAACTATTTAATTTTTTCTTAGCCATTGTGTTGTTTCCAAAATTTGAATAAGCCAAAGATAAAGAAAAATAAGGCTAGTAAAAGTAAACCTAAAAAACAATAATAACATTCTTCTTTCACCTTTACAGATGCTAACAGGATCAAAACAGATGCTATAATAATATTTACTGGTGTAGAATTCCCCATTACTTTTTAAGACGATTCCAAGTGAATAAAATTATCGCAAAAGACTCGAAAGTAAGACCCAGAGCAATAACTATTGTGGCTTGACTCCAATTAAATAATTTAGTAATAGCCCCGATTATGATCAGAACTAAGCCAAAGGTAAAAAGCGAAACTATGCGTTTATTCATTTTTAACTTTTTAATAACCCTAGCTCAACCAGCCGTTCTTTCAAATATTCTCCTGCGGTAATATCATCATAACTTTTAGGAATGTTTTTGGTTATACATTCCGAAAGGCAATTTAGCTGCATGTCTCCCCTGGGATGTGTAAAAAAAGGTATGGAATACCTGGATTTTCCCCAATCATTTTTTTCTGGATTAACCACCCGATGGATAGTTGATCTCAATTTGTTGTTTGTTAATCGTTGCAACATATCACCTACATTTATAACCAGTTGCTCAGGTAATGCCGTTACAGGAATCCAATCTCCCTGTTTATTTTGTACTTCCAAACCGGATGCAGAAGCTCCCATCAAAAGTGTTATTAAATTTATGTCACCATGTTCTGCAGCTCTAACAGCTCCCTTGGGTTCGCCAACTATGGGTGGATAATGAATCGGACGTAAAATACTATTTCCATTTATCGCATATTGATCAAAATAGTATTCCTCCAATCCTATATACAAAGCCAAAGCCCGTAATACATAAATTGCTGTTTTTTCAAGCATGCGAAACGCTTCCATGCCAACTTCATTAAAATTTTCAACTTCAGTTACCTGTATGTTCTTTGGATAAACCCTTGCCAGTTCTCTATCATCCTTTACTTCTTGACCAAAATGCCAAAACTCTTTCAGATCACCTTCTTTTTTACCCTTTGCTGATTCTTTGCCAAAAGATGTATAGCCACGCTGACCGGCTAATCCATCAATTTCATATTTCTTTTTAATGTTTGAAGGCAGATCATAAAATTCTTTAACCTTAATGTATAAACTCTCTGTAAGTTTGTCATCTAAAAAATGACCTTTTAAAGCAACAAATCCTATTTCTTCATAAGCTTTTCCAATTTGTTGAATGAATTTTTCTTTTACAGAAGGGTCATCAGATAAAAAATCTACCAAATCTACACTAGGGATATTTTTCATGATAGCACTTTTTAAAATGTTATTTTTTATAAAAAGGAATTAAATAAGAAACCGTATAGTTAAAACTAAAGCCGTTATTGTTCACATAAACCCTATTAAAACCCGGAATGAATAAGTTTTTAAAATTATCCGGTTCTTTAGAGCTTATTAAACTATTACCACTAAAAGAAAACCCCAAAAATAAATTATGCAGCACCTCCACTTTAATTCCCAAAACCACAGAGAACCATGAGGCATTTAAACCATTATAAATCACGGGGTCTGCTAACTCTTCATTGGGTAAAAAGGGATCTGCATTAATGATTCCCTGATTCAAAGTCTGATCAAATACACTAAATCCATATCTCAAACCCACAAGAATTATATTCTCCATGCCAATCCAATTTTTATAGACATTTACATCTGCACCAAGCTTGATATAAGATCCATTAGTAGTGAAATTAAAAAAATCCTCATAAGTTGTAACATCGTTATACCCTAGTTCAGCAGCGGCATAAATTATTTTCGTTATTCTATAGTCAGCCACAATTTCGATGCCTTTTTTATCCTCATCAAAAAGAGAGTAGATTGGTTGAATTATGTCAATACCTAATCTAATACCATATCGATCTTTGTAAACATCTTCTACCGTATCTTTAGCTTTGGTTTCCTGAGATGTAGCTACAAAAGAAATGAAGAGTAATAGTATGTTAATGATATATTTTAACATGGGCTGAATCTTGATTTACTATATTTAATGGGTCTTCGGTTGGTACTATTGTTTTGATCCAATTATCTTCGTCATCTTTAAGATCCATATTAACATCGTAATACAGTGTCTTATAACCACAAGATCTTGAAACATAAACATTCTCACGGGTATAGTTCAACTCAAAAATATCTTCGTTTTCAATTAAATTATCATCTTCATCAATCTGTACCACTGTAAGCTTAAATTTTGTAAGGTCTTCTGTTACCTTTACGGGAACCGCAATTGAATCTGTGAATGCCTTAATTGTTAGCCCATCGTCTTCATAAAATCCATCAATCCCTCCTAATTCCACTTTGATGTCTACAACTTTTTTGTAAAATTCCGGATTGTCTGCATCGTAGAAGCGAACGATAAAATACGGAGTAATTTCCTCGATACAAATATCATCTTTTTCACACGAGATCAATGCTGTTATTGCAACAAAAAGAATTGTCAATATTTTTAATATTTTCATGTGTAAATTTATTGTTTTTAGTGGCCACATACCGTTTGTCAATCACTTTTACCTTACCTGTCCGTCTGCAAGAACAGATGGGAAATTTTAGAACATCTGTTTCATTTAATTATTATCATTCAATTCCAAAAGTACAACATTTTCAATATGATGGGTTTGAGGAAACATATCCACTGCTTGACATTTGGTAATCGTGTAAAATTCTTTCATTAGAGATAGATCTCTTGCTTGTGTTGCCGAATTACAACTTACATAAACAATTTTTTTTGGTAATATTTTTAATATTTCGCCAATAACTTTTTTGTGCATTCCATCTCTTGGAGGATCTGTAATAATTACGTCTGGGCTACCATTTTTTCTTATAAATTCTTCCGTAAAAATTTTCACCATATCTCCTGCAAAAAACTCTGTGTTCTTTATACCATTAATCTCCGCATTTACTTTTGCATCGGCAATAGCCTCCGGAACAGATTCAACTCCAATAACTTTTTTTGCTTTTTTTGCTATAAATTGGGCAATGGTCCCAGTACCGGTATAAAGATCATAAACAATTTCATCACCTTTTAAATCAGCGAATTGCCTTGTAATTTTATACAATTCAAATGCTTGTATGGAATTTGTCTGATAGAAAGACTTTGCATTTATTTTAAATTTTAATCCTTCCATTTTCTCTACAATGTGGTCTTTGCCACTGAATGTAATAACCTCCTGATCGTATATTGTATCATTGCCTTTATTGTTTATAACATATTGTAACGAAGTTATTTGTGGAAATTTATCGTCGATATAATTTAATAATAATTCACGCTTTTCTTTATCATTTTCAAAGAATTGGACCACTACCATAATTTCACCTGTAGAGACAATTCGGATCATTAGCGTACGCAATAATCCATGCTGTTTTCTTGGGTTAAAAAAGGAGATGTTATTATCAACTGCAAACTTTTTTATAGCATTTCGTATATCATTTGAAGGATCTTCTTGTAAATAGCATTTGTCTATATCCAGAATTTTATCCCACATTCTTGGAATATGAAAACCGCAAGCATTTTTATCGTCGTATTCCTTTCCGCCTTTTATTTCTTCATTGGTCAACCATCTGGAGTCTGAAAATGAAAATTCCATTTTATTTCGGTAAAAATAAATTTCCTTACACCCTAGAATTGGACTAATATTTGGTAACTCCAAATGTCCAATACGTATTAAATTATTGGTAACTTCTTTTTGCTTGTAGACCAACTGCTCCTCATATTTTAAATTTTGCCATTTACATCCTCCACAAGTACCAAAGTATTCGCATACCGGTTGCTCTCTTTTATCTGAGTACTTATGAAATTTAACAGCTTTCCCTTCAAAATAGGATTTTCTTTTTCTTCCAGTTTGAATGTCTACAATATCACCGGGAACGGCATTCGATAAAAAAATGACTCTCCCGTCAGGTGCCTTGGCGACAGTTTTGCCTTTAGCCGCGGTATCGATCACTTCAATATTTTCAAATAGATGAAATTTCTTTTTTCTGGACATGTGGCAAAAGTAAATCATTTTTATGGTATTATGAAGCGCTTTGTTCATTCTAAAAAACTTTAATTTTGTAGTTTTAAATCGTGGGAAACCGTAGCATCAGAAAAATAATTCATGTAGATATGGATGCATATTATGCGTCTGTTGAACAATTGGATAACCCCGAGTTATTGGGGAAACCCATTGTTGTTGGAGGGGGCAGTGAAAGAGGGGTAGTTGCTGCTGCAAGTTATGAAGCTCGTCAATATGGCATCCGCTCTGCGATGAGTGGGGTTATAGCAAAGAAAAAATGTCCGCACCTGATTTTTATTAAGCCACGTTTTTATCGATACAAAGAAATATCTAAAAAAATAAGGAAAATATTTTTTGATTATACCGATTTGGTGGAACCTTTATCTTTAGATGAGGCTTTTTTAGATGTTACACTTAATAAGAAGAATAATCCATCGGCAACTTTAATTGCAACCGAAATTCGGAAAAGAATTTTTGATGAAATTGGTTTAAGAGCATCAGCTGGCATTTCTATAAATAAATTTGTGGCAAAAATAGCTTCTGATATAAATAAACCTAACGGTCAGAAAACAATACCCCCGGAAGATGTAGATATATTTTTAGAAGAATTGCCTATTGAAAAATTTTTCGGAATTGGTAAAGTTACGGCTGAGAAAATGTATAATCTGGGGATCTTCTCAGGCAAAGAGTTAAAAGAGAAATCCTTGGAGTTTTTAACTCTAAATTTTAAAAGCTCCGGAGCTCATTATTATCACATTGTAAGAGGACTTCATAATGCCGAAGTAAAACCTAATAGAAAGCAAAAATCCGTAGCAGCAGAGCATACCTTTATTAAAAATTTGACATCTGAGGTATATATGTTGGAGCAATTGGAAAAAATATCACAAGAATTAGAAAGTAGATTAAAAAAATCTAAAGTTGCAGGAAAAACAGTAACCTTAAAAATTAAATACAGCGATTTCTCTGTTCAAACGCGAAGTAGGACGCTTCCATTTTATGTAAAAGATAAAGCTGTATTACTCGATACTGTGAAGAATTTGTTATATCAGGAAAAACTTATAAACTCGGTTAGATTATTGGGGATATCGGTGGCAAACTTAAATATAAACACAAAAGAAAAAGAAAAGATTATTGATATACAATTGAAATTTGATTTTTAGAGCTATACTTATTTTTTTAAAAAGGTAAGACCTAGTTTTAACCATCCGAAAATAAAAAACAAACCACCTAGAGGGGTAATAAACCAAATGCTTTTTGCAGAAACTCCACCAGCCGTTATCGCAAATATCGATCCTGAAAACAGTAGTATTCCCGCTAAAAATGAATAAGTGATAATTTTTTTGTTCTTATCAGTAATTCCACTGTATATATTTACAATAAGGAGAACAATAACATGATACATCATGTATCGAACCCCGGTTTCAAAACTTCTTAAAGCTTCAGGATCTAATTTTTCTTTTAAGCTATGAGCACCAAATGCTCCAAAAACTACAGCCAATAATCCTAAAAACGCAATGATACTTAACATATTTTTCATCTTACAAAAATGAGTTTTTTTAGTTAACAAATTTACTGTTTTATTCGTACTTTTGATTTTAAAATTAGTATAAAAAATATGAGAAGAGTTTTAATTATTGGTGCGGGCAGATCTGCATCATCGCTGGTTAAATATTTGCTGGATAAGTCTGATGAGGAAAATCTAGAAGTGATTATTGTTGATATTAGTCTGGAGAATGCTCAAAAATTGGCCCGGAATCATATAAACGCTACAGCTATTGAATTTGACATTTTTGATATTGATTCCAGACAAGAAGTTATAAGGAATTCAGATATAGTGATATCGATGTTACCTGCGAGATTTCATATTGAAGTTGCTAAGGACTGTATTGCTTTCAATAAAAACCTGGTAACGGCCTCATATATTTCTAAAGAACTCATGGAAATGGATGAGGATGTTACTTCCAAAGGTTTAATTTTCATGAATGAGGTTGGCTTAGATCCGGGAATTGACCATATGAGCGCTATTCAGGTAATTGACAGGATTAAAATGCAGGGTGGGAAAATTATACTTTTCGAATCGTTTACAGGAGGTTTGTTAGCTCCTGAAAGTGATAACAATTTATGGAATTACAAATTCACATGGAATCCAAGAAATGTTGTAACAGCAGGGCAAGGAGGCGTTGCTAAATTCATACAGGAAGGTAAATATAAGTATATTCCTTATCATAAAATATTTAGAAGAACTGAATTTCTGGAAATTGAAGGTTATGGTAAGTTTGAAGCTATGGCGAACAGAGATTCTTTAAAATATAGAGAAGTTTATGGCTTAGATGATGTATTGACCATGTATAGAGGGACAATTAGGCGTGTTGGATTTACCAGAGCCTGGAACGTATTTGTGCAGTTAGGGATGACAGACGATACTTTTGTAATGGAAGGTTCGGAAGATATGAGTTATCGCGATTTTACAAATTCTTTTCTATCCTATAGCCCACATGATTCTGTGGAACTAAAGTTAAGGTATTATCTAAATATCGATCAGGATGACGTTTTGTGGGACAAGCTTTTGGAAATTGATATTTTCAATGCCAATAAAAAAGTTGATTTAAAAGATGCAACGCCGGCGCAAATTTTGCAAAAGATATTAATGGAAAGCTGGGCACTGGATAAAGATGACAAAGACATGATAGTGATGTATCATAAATTCGGTTATGAATTAAATGGTGTAAAGAAACAAATTGAATCTAATATGGTAGTGATGGGTGAAGATGATACTTATACTGCTATGGCGAAAACAGTTGGTCTGCCCGTGGCAATTGCTACACTGAAAATATTAAATGGTGAAATAAAAACTCCAGGGGTTCAAATTCCAATAAGAAGTGAGGTCTATAAACCTATTTTACAGGAGTTACAGAATTATGGTATCAACTTTGTAGAAAAGGAAGTTCCTTATTTGGGCTACAATCCAATTAATCAATGAACATAAAATTTTTGTCTGCTTTCTATTATTATAAGAGATCTGGATGTAAATTCAACCCTTAACTCATTGCTTTAATTATTTTTAATATAGCTCTAATAATAATCTAACATAGAATTTTTATATATTGAGCCACTAATTCATCTAATTATTTAATATTTATGACATCTATAACGGGGATTATTCTCGCTATTTCGTTAATGATTATAATGTTCGGAATGGGCCTGTCATTAATTTTTGCCGATTTTAAACGAATTGTAACATACCCAAAAGCTGTTTTTGTTGGTCTGGTTAGTCAGATAATTGTTTTACCTTTTATTGGATATTTAATTGCTACATATCTGAATCTGTCG
>DAOUPU010000025.1 GCA_030625995.1 Flavobacteriaceae bacterium | reverse complement strand
ATATAACCTTACAAATATCAATATTACTTCTATGCATGTTGCATTCGATGAAACATGTAAATCGGCTGACAATCATGGCTTAAGGGTTACAGGGTCTGAACTCGTAGGTTTGATACCTCTTCAGGCCATGCTGGATGCGGCAGACTATTTTTTAAAGAAACAAAAGCGTTCTCTCGGCATTTCTGAAGCTGAAAAAATTAAGATCGCTATAAAATCCTTGGGATTAGATGATCTAAAACCCTTTCATCCTAAAGAAAAAATTATAGAATACTTACTGAATGATAAAGAAAACCAAAGACTGGTTGACTTAACTGTATCCAATTTTGCAGAGGAAACAGCGGGTGAGTCCATGGCCCCAGGGGGAGGATCTATATCGGCTTATGTAGGTGCCCTGGGTGTATCTTTAGGAACGATGGTTGCAAATTTATCGGCTCATAAGAGAGGATGGGATGACAGATGGGAGGAATTCTCGAAATGGGCAGTTAAAGGGCAAGAATACAAGAATAGGTTGTTAGAATTAGTAGATGAAGATACGAACGCTTTCAACAAAATAATTGATAGTTTCAGGATGCCCAAAGGCTCTGCTGAAGAATTAGAAATTAGAAAAGAAGCTATTGAAAGTGCTACAAAATATGCCACAGAAATTCCGTTTCAAGTTATGGAAACTGCTTATAGTTCCATGGAAGTTATGCAGGCAATGATTAAAGACGGCCTGCAAAATTCATTATCAGATGCTGGAGTTGGTATTTTATGCGCCAAAACTGCGGTAACAGGAGCATATTTCAATGTTCGTATCAATGCTAAGGACATTAAAGATCGTAATTTTGCAGAAGATATTATAGCAAGAGGTGAGAAAATATATCAATCTACTTTAGAGATTGAATATGAGGCGATTGCCTTATTAAATTCAAAAATGTAAAGTACAAATATCAGGGTGCCCTTGTTGATGTTTTCTTCCAACAAGGGTTTAAAATCTAAAAACATAAGCTTTTTAATATTTAAAGATTAGGAATCAATATGTTTTTATATTTTTACATAAGTACTTATATATTTACTTATGGATAAATTAAGATCATTTGGGGAATTGGCTTTAGGCTCACGCTTGAAAAGACTTAGTGATACATTAATGAAGGACGTAAAAAAGATCTATAAAAGCCTATATATAGATTTTGAGCCCACACATATGCCTGTTTTTAAAACTATTTATGAAGAACAAAAAATAACAATAGGAAAAACAGCTGATTTATTAAATATCAGTCAGCCAGCGGTAACTCAATTCGTAAATGCACTAGAAAAAAAGAAATTAATTATTTCTTCTTCTGACAAAATTGACAAACGAAAAAAAATAATCTCATTATCTAAAAAAGGTAAAGAAACATTTCAAAAACTTCAACCTATTTGGGAACTTATAGATTCTGAAATGAAAAATCTTACATGCGTTGATTCTTTAATATTTACAGAACAAATTGAAAATATAGAGAATAAGCTCAATGAAAGAACTTTTTATAATAGAGTCCATGACTCTTTAAAAACTAAAGTAACCATCATTCCATATTCTGATAGATATGCACAAATATTTCACGATTTAAACATGGAATGGTTAGAGAAATATTTTTATATAGAAGACCACGATAAAGAGGTCCTGGAAAATCCCAGATCCTACATTATAGATAATAATGGTTTTATCTTCTTCGCAAAATACGACGACAAGGTTATTGCTACTGTGGCTTTAATGAATGAACCAGGAGGGTATGAATTGAGTAAAATGGCTGTTTTGCCCAATTATCAAGGATTAAAAATTGGGCAAAAGCTAATGGACTATTGCATTCAGTTTTCGATAGAAAAAAATTGGCCCGCATTATTAATATATTCCAATACCAAACTTTCCCCGGCTATCAATATGTATAGAAAAAATGGTTTTATTGAAATACCAATAGAAAAAAATAATCCATATAAAAGAGGAAATATAAAGATGATACTGACTTTCGACTCGAATCAAAAAGTAATTCACTAATAATTGAATTCAACAAAAAATACACATCGACCAAATCGTACTTTTTATAAATAGTTAAAACAACAATAATTTCTTATTTTTGTTTAAAGAATAGCAATATTTATTAATGAATTTTGCTATTTAAACAATTTCAGCATAATGATTTAGAATATATAACCTTTATGAATGTGAATTTTATAGACTTTATACAAAACTTTGAAAAAACATTGAAATCAGCTTTTCATGAAATAGCTGATATAGATAAATTTAGTTTAGATCGAGGTGTTCCTCCTTCAGTTTTGACTAAAATTATGAATGAGGTTCCATTGTCCGTTGCCATTCCTGAAAATTATGGCGGACGAGGTACAATAGTAAAAGAGTGCTTGGGAGTACTCTCCGCGGCTTCCTATGAATCCTTGCCTCTATCATTGACATTTGGAATTAATATTGCACTTTTTTTAGAACCTGTAGCTAAATATGGAAAAGAAGAAGTAAAAGCAGGGATATTTAAAAGATTTATTGAAGAGCAGCAAATGGGAGGTTTAATGATCACGGAGCCTGATTATGGAAGTGATGCCTTAAATATGCAAACTTTCAACACCAAAAAAGATGATAAATATTATATAAAAGGCACAAAACACTGGCAAGGCCTTACTGGAATGGCTGATTATTGGCTAATTACCTCTCGAGCCAAAAATGACAAAGGTGTTTTAAGCAGGGATATTGATTTCTTTATTTGTGATATAACTAAAGAAAATCAAAAAGTTATTGTTGACGAATTATTTGACAACTTAGGTCTTTATATGATTCCTTATGGTAGAAATATATTAGATCTTCAAATTCCTGAACAGTTTAAACTTCAACCAGAAAGTACAGGAATTAAAATGATGCTGGATATTCTACACCGGTCTAGAATGCAATTCCCAGGAATGGGCATGGGTTTTATTAAACGAATGCTCGATGAAGCCCTAAAACAGTGTAAGAATAGAATTGTTGGTGGTAAAAATTTGCTTTCACTGGACCAGGTACAGCATCAAATTTCCAGGATCCAAAGCGCATATACTGTTTGTTCAGCAATGTGTTTTACTAGTAGTAGCAAAAGCGGAATTGACAAAAACCTATCACTTGAAAACATTGAAGCTAACAGTATGAAAACTGTGGTTACTGATCTTATGCAAGAATGCGCACAAACCGTAACACAACTATTTGGTGCACAAGGATTCAGAATTAGTAATATTGCCGGGAGAGGCATAGTTGATAGTAGACCTTTTCAAATTTTTGAAGGATCTAACGAAATGCTTTATTCCCAAATTTCTGAAGCCGTAATAAAAATGATGAAAAGGAAGAAGGAACTCAATCTGTTTAAATTTTTAGAGGATTTTGATCTGACCTCAAAATCAGCAGAGTATTTTAAAAATGAAATCAATTTCACGATCGATATTAATTTACCTCAACGAAAATTAGTTGATCTTGGCAAAGCTATAGGTAGAATTGTTTCTGCCGGTTTTGTTTTGGAAATGAGTGAGAATGGATTTAGAAAGGACCTGATAGCCAACTGTATAAGGACTCTTCAACAGGATATTTCAACTTTAATGAACTCCTTTAATTTTAATAATGATATTAAAAGTATAGAAGATTATCAAACAGGAAGTTCTTGGCTGGATTTCTGTTAGATTTAAATATCTTAGAAACACGTCTTTTTATTAATTTTATGGTCTGATATATAAAATCTTAAATATAATTTTATGAAAAATAATGATAATTGTACATGTAATTGTGAGGAATGTAAAAAAGGACAGTGTCAAAACTGTAGCTGTGAAAATTGTTCTTGTTCCAACTGCAACTGTTAAAATTGCCTCTGATTATAACTGCATGCAGGAATTTAAAAGAGTTGAAATAGAAATGGGATTGATAGCTTAAAAAATAAACAGTCTAGCATTATTAGTCTTTTAAAAGAGAATTTCCTATCGCACAGGATAGACATTTATTCAAATTGCAATACTCATTTTTTAGTTGCAAGAAGGATTGGCTGTGGAAAGCATTTTTTATACTGAATGTATTCTCCAAAGAATTTTGCAATAAGCTCTCATATTTTTTAATAATATTATTCTTTTCAGGCTGAATTTGATAAATTAAATTCAAAAAGTAAACCGCATCTACTTCTCCCATCTCTCTGTAATAAGTAAATTTTATCGGAATTATAGTGTTTATGAGCAAAAGATCAATAAATGATTTAGTAAGCTTATTAGTGCGTTTTGAAGATACTGATGAAAAATTATAATGCCGCTGCCAATATTCTGAGGGCTCAATATCAAATACTTCATAAAAATCATCTTTACTTTTGGCTTTCAAAATTTTTGCAAACAAACTGCTTTTGGCAAAATACAATTTCGATAGTTGTGATAATCGTATTGTGGGGAAATTACTGGGTCTCAATCTGAAAAATTGAAATTGTCCTTTATTAAGTGGGGTTAAATCATACTTTCTTTGAAGGTACTTATATTCTTTTTGAAGAATTATATAATATCCATCTTCTATTTCCTTAATTAGCATACCGGCCTGTCCAAAAAATAAGGCTTCGAGCTTATTCAAATTGTCCTGTTCTTTTCGAACAATTTTAAAATCCATGGAATTTGCCAAATTTAAAAATGATTCAGCATTAACTTTAAGACCAAAATTCTTGGTCAAAAGCTTAAACAATGTTGCTTCCCAATCATTTGTACATGTTTTTAACAGCTGTTGAATCTCTATGGATTTTTGCTCTAATCTCTCAAAATACAATCTTTCCAACCAATTATTTAATGTGAATTTATCAATCGAATGGATGTCATTCTCACAATTAATCCATTGAACGGATTTTGAAAATAATTTTTGATATTTTTTGATAAGTTCGTTTGAAACTATTTTATTTAGCTCCAGAGTAGGAATAACCTGGTTGTTACAGCCAAATACTTCTATGTCATTGGTCCATACGACATGTAGAATTACATTATCATAATTTACATCAGACTCATGTCCATGCACATACCAATCAGAAGATCTTACGTGTATCTCTACATTACCTGCCCAAACTTCTTTTCCTATTTTTAATTTGCTGTTAAAAAAATCAGGTCCTGAATTAAAATTATGTTGACCGCTTTTGATGATTTGCAAAGGAGTATTCTGAACGGTTCTTAATTCTTTAATCGCAAATAACTTGTATTTCCATAAATAGTGTAGAAAATCTTCCTTCATCAGAATCACATTTTGCTGTTTTGTGAAATTGAAGAATAGAAGTTAACACTTCACTTATTCCAGTAGCTTATTAATTTGGGCATATTGCAGAAGCATAATGGTTTTTGCATCTTTTATTGCACCAGTCCTAATCATATCCAGGGTATTATTGAAATCAAGTTCAAGAATTTCAATTTCTTCATGCTCAGAATCTAAACCTCCCCCCTCACTCACTTTCATGCCATCTGCATATTCTGCTATAAAAAAATGAATTACTTCGGTTACAGCGCCCGGCGACATATAAGATTCGAATACCTTTTTTACATTTTGTATTTTATATCCTACCTCCTCTTCCGTTTCTTTAATAATACAGGTCATTGGATCATCTCCATCCAATAGACCGCCACAAGTTTCAATGATCATGCCTTTATCATTGCCGTTAAGGTATGTAGGCATTCTAAATTGCTGAATTAAAATAACAGTTTGTTTTTCTTTATTATAAAGTAGTATTGTAGCACCATTTCCCCTATCATAGGATTCACGCGATTGGTTAACCCAATTCCCACTCTCTAGTTGATAATCAAAATTAATATTGTTTAATGTATACCAGTTATCAGATAATAATTGGGTTTTGATATTCTTAACTCTTTGATTCATTCAAAATTTATATTACCTGATTAGTTTCTTATATTTAATTCTCTTTGGTATAAGGTCTCCACCCAATCGCTTCTTTTTATTTTCTTCGTACTCAGAAAAACTTCCCTCAAAATAATACACTTGTGAATCTCCCTCAAATGCCAAAATATGAGTACAAATTCTATCTAAAAACCATCTATCATGTGAAATAACCACAGCACATCCTGCAAAATTCTCCAGGCCTTCCTCTAATGCCCGTAAAGTATTAACATCTAAGTCATTAGTTGGCTCGTCCAGTAAAAGAACATTTCCTTCCTCGCGTAAAGTCATGGCTAAATGCAAACGATTTCTCTCTCCTCCTGACAAGGTGGAAACTTTTTTGTTTTGCTCAGAACCACTGTAGTTGAATCTTCCTAAATATGCTCGAGAGTTTACTTGTTTACCTCCCATCATGATCATTTCCTGTTCATCTGAAAAATTTTGCCATATGCTTTTCTCAGGGTCAATATTGGAATGAGCTTGATCCACATAAGCAAGTTTTACTGTATCGCCAACTTGAAATTCCCCGCTATCAGGTTTTTCTTCTCCCATAATCATCCTAAAAATTGTTGTCTTTCCGGCACCATTGGGTCCAATAATACCAACAATACCATTTGGCGGCAAACTAAAATTTAGATCCTCATATAACAACTTATCACCATAGGCCTTCGAAACCCCAACTGCTTCGATTACATTATTCCCCAAACGAGGTCCATTCGGAATATAAATTTCCAATTTTTCTTCCTTTTGTTTTTGGTCTTGGCTCATTAATTTATCATAGCTGGATAAACGAGCTTTTGATTTTGCATGCCTGCCTTTTGGGGCCATTCTTACCCATTCTAACTCACGTTGTAATGTTTTTTGACGCTTAGAGGTAGTTTTTTCTTCCTTAGCTAATCTGTCCGATTTTTGCTCTAACCAAGATGAATAATTCCCCTTCCATGGAATCCCCTCTCCTCTATCCAACTCTAATATCCAACCTGCAACATTATCTAAAAAATATCTATCATGTGTTACGGCAATAACAGTACCTTTATATTGAGCAAGATGGTGTTCTAACCAATGTACCGACTCGGCATCCAAATGATTGGTAGGTTCATCTAATAACAATACGTCCGGTTGTTGTAATAATATTCTACATAAGGCAACTCTTCTTTTCTCTCCACCCGATAAGTTCTTAATAGGTGTATCGCCTACCGGAGTCCGCAATGCATCCATCGCTATTTCTAATTGTGTATCTAATTCCCAGGCATTTAAGGATTCTATCTTATCCTGCAACTCCGCTTGTTGTGCCATTAATTTATCCATCCTGTCCGGATCTGAATACACTTCTTCCAAGCCGAAAAGATCATTGATCTTATTATATTCGTCCAAAATAGCTACTGTTTCCGATACACCTTCCTTAACAATATCAATTACCGTTTTGGATTCGTCGATATCAGGTTCCTGAGGTAAATATCTCACGGAATAATTCGGAGAGAAAACTACATCTCCCTGATAATTCTTTTCAATCCCAGCGATTATTTTTAGTAGTGTTGATTTTCCGGATCCATTCAAACCTAAAATGCCAATTTTAGCTCCATAAAAAAAACTTAGATATATATTTTTAAGCACCTGTTTATTTGCTCCTTGGTAAGTCTTATTAACTCCGCTCATGGAGAAAATAACTTTTTTATCATCGGCCATAGTTATTAATTTAGATTAACACACAAATATACTAAGAATTGATTTGCTTTATTTTCAGAAGACATCAAAAAAAACCCTGCCTTAGCAGGGTTATATTTTTAATAATCCAATTGTCTTATATAGGCTAATTTACGTTGCCATACTTTTAGATCCTTGGTATAGTTTTCTATATTTTTGTAAACATTTTTCACCAAAGGATTATCGTCCGTGGCATTAGAAATAAAACTAATATTATTTTCCAATTGTTTAATTTCTTTTGTTAAATCATCAACTTTTCTTTTGATAAACAATTGTTCATTGTCAAGTTTTCTTACATCATTTTGTTCTAGATATACATCTATAACATTCTTGAATTTTAACAATGCAGTTTCTTCTTTGCTAATATTTAATTTTTTACAAGCACTGTCAATAGCTTTGTTCAACTTTGCTTCAATATGACGCATATTAGCCGGAACAACACCTAAATTTCTCCACTCTGAAATATATTTATTTACCAAATCAAGATCTAACTTATTCTCTTGGTCTATATCCGCCTTAAATTTTTCCAATAATTCCTTTTTCTTATTGAATACTTCTGCTTGCCCTTTGTTATGGCCATCCTGCATATTATGTAACTGATCAAAATAATGATTACAGGCTTCTTTAAATCTTTTCCAAATTCTATCAGAATCTCTTCTTGGTACATGCCCAATTGTTTTCCAGTCTGCTTGAATTTTTTTAAACACTTCGGTTACCATATCCCAATCTTCACTATCCTTTAGGGATTCTGCCTGTTCAATCAGCTGCATTTTTTTTGTCAGATTTTCTGATTGTTCTTTCTTAATACTTTTATAAAAAACGTTCTTAGCTTTATTGAAATTTTTGGTTGCATCCTTGAATATTTGCCAAACCTCCTCATTTTTTGATCTTGGCACTCTCCCAATCGCAAAAAACTCCTTACGTAAAGTCTCCATTTCTTTTATAGCATTTTGCCATAACTTATGCGATGTATAACCATCTGTTTTAATGGCTTTTATCTTATCTATGACTGCTAATTTCAAGATTACATTTTCTTTGAACTTAGACTCTAATTCATTTTGAAATTCGTGACGCTTATTATGTATTTTTTTTGTTGCCTCACTAAACCTGTTCCATACTTCCTCGCGAACATCTCTGCCAACAGGACCTATATCCTCTTTCCACATTCTATGAATAATTTGCAACTCTTTAAATGCACTGTTTACATCGGGATCATCTCCCAGCTTTTCAACCTTTTCAATTAATTTAGTCTTTTCTTCAAGATTATGTTTAAAATCTAAATCTCTAAAATCATTATTCAAGTGCAATAAATCATAAAACCTTTCAACATGATGGTGATAAGTTCTCCAAACATCATTGTACTTTGTATGAGGTATTTGACCTATTGTACGCCATTCATCTTGTAGGGATCTGAAGTTTTTATACATTGTAGATGGCTCAGCAGTATCTATCAATTCTTTCAAATCATTTATTAACTGTAACTTCCTTTCAAGATTTTGTTTCTGCTCTACTTCTATTTCTTTATAATACTTTTGACGCTTCTTTTTAAAATCATGAAGAATATCATTAAACATATTCTTTACCGGTAAATAAAATTTGAAATCAATTTCATCTCCACCATCTTTTATAAATTCCTTCTTCTTTTCTGCAATAAAGCTTTTGTATTTTTTATTAAAATCCGATTTCAGTGTCTCAAATTGTATTTTGATTTTATGAAATGAAAAGCTATCAACTAATTCTTGCATTATGACAACAATCTCTTCCAGGTTCAATTTGGTTAAATCGATGGAGAGTATTTCTTTTTCTGCCTTATCCTTTGTAGTTTCTGATTCTTTAGGAGGTACAGCAATTACTTCATCTTTCACAGTTTCCTCCGATTTAGAATCGACAGATTCACTTTTGCTTTCAACTTCTTTTATCGGTACTGATTTTTCACTTTTACTATCCGGTTCTTCAGCTTTCTCAGGTTTTTCTGAATCTTGTTTCTCCGCTTTTTTTACACCACCAACTTCTTCTACTTCTTCTGATTCTTCAACCTTTAAAGCCTTTTCTTTAACCTCATCTGGTTTTTCTGAATCTTGTTCCTCCTCATTTTTTACATCATCAACTTCTTCTACTTCTTCTGATTCCTCAACCTTTAAAGCCTTTTTTTCAACTACATCTGGTTTTTCTGAACTTATTTTATCAAGTTCAATAGTGCTTTCAGCAGCATCATCCACCGAAGGAGATTCTCCAGCAACAGCACCATTTTCCAGTGATTTTTCTTCCTCCAAAATATTATCAACAGGAGGTTTTATTTTTTCACTTTTTTCTTTAGTATTATCAATATCATTAATGTTTTCGTCTGGAGATAAATTCTCAATATTTTCGTCTAACATTTCAAAAATGTTTAAGGTTCCTTTATAATTTAATTGCTCGTAAAAGTTTTGAAAGATAATAATAGATCATCAAATCACAAAACGATACTTATTTTTAGATGAAAAAATTATAATACAGTTGCGCTAATGTTCATAAGTTCAGGAATTCCAAATTTCCCAGGACCTATCTGCCTGTAACCGCAACATTTCTTCACCATTCTTAATATTTGTGCCATGCGCTTTACCCTTGCATAAAAATGTTGAAACTTCGGGATTATAAACGAGGTCATATAATAAATGCTTATGCCCCATAAATTCATAAGGTATCTCAGGTGAACTTTCTATTTTTGGATATGTACCTATCGGAGTACAGTTTATTATAAGATGATGTTCTGCAATAATTGTTCCAGTCAAATCATCATAAGAAATAGTTTGAGGTTTGGTCGGAATTCTCGAAACAAAATTAAATTGAATATTATTTTTTTTAAGTACAAAAGCGATCGCCTTGGAAGCACCTCCGGTGCCTAAAATTAAGGCATTCTTAATATGTGATTTAAGTAATGGCTTCAATGAATGCTCAAAACCATATATATCTGTATTATACCCCTTTAGTTTTCCTTCTTTCGATATTTTGATCGTATTTACAGCTCCTATGCTATTTGCTTCCTCTTCAATCTCATCTAAATATTCAATTATTTCCTGTTTATAAGGAATTGTAACATTAAAGCCTTGTATTTGGTCAATAACACTCTCGAGCATTGACGGAAATTCTTCGATAGTCTGTAAGTCAAAGTTCTCATAGGAATAATTATTCAATCCCAAATTCTTAAACTTTTCGGTAAAATATTTTTTTGAAAAAGAATATGATATATTCTTTCCTATCAAACCATATTTTTTATTTTTCATCATATTTTACACATCTGCCAATTATGTTTAAAATCCTTTTTCATCGTATACAAACAAAGAATTATTCACCGTAATTTTTTTATACTAAAATTACAATAACATCATAATTATAAGTTACAAACATCGGAGTTTTATATCAATTTAATTCTATAAAATTTTTTAAAATTTGTTCCCCTATATCACTGCTCTTTTCCGGATGAAATTGACATGCATAAAAATTTCCTTTTTGAATGGCTCCTGAATAGGTTAAACCATAATCCGTAGTAGCAATAGTGTATTCATTTTCAGGTACATAATAACTGTGAACGTAATAGACAAATGAATTCTCAGGAATATCCTTGAAGAGGGGATATTTAAGATTTGTTAAAGTATTCCAACTTATTTGCGGTACTTTTAATTCGTTTGAAAACTTCACAACGTCAATCGGGAAAATATCCAGGCATTTGGTATTGTTTTCTTCAGAAAATCGGCACATCAATTGCATACCTAAACAGATTCCCAGAACAGGTTGTTTAAGCTTCGGTATTACTTCTTCCAATCCATATTTCTTTATTTCCAACATCGCACTATTGGCTTCCCCAACTCCTGGGAAAATCACTTTATCTGCAGTTCGAATGAGCTCTGGGTTATTGGTACATATAGCAGAATAACCCAATCGTTCTAACGCGAATTGAACTGACCTAACATTTCCTGCTCCATAATCAATGATAACTATCCCTCCCCTATTAGCTCCTCCCGGGTTGGAATGCTTGCCATCTATTTCATTATTAATAATCTCCATTTTTTTAATTATTCATTTTTTTTATCCTCTAAAAAAGACTGGGGATCACAACATTCCTTTAGTAGAGGGTAGAATCATTTTTTCAGCATCTCTTTTTACTGCCGCTTTAATCGCTTTGGCGAATGCCTTAAATATTGCCTCAATTTTGTGGTGTTCATTAGTGCCCTCTGCCTTAATATTCAGGTTAGCCTTTGCCCCATCCGTAAAGGATTTGAAAAAATGATAAAACATTTCTGTAGGCATTTTGCCAATCATTTCTCTTTTGAATTCAACATCCCAAACAAGCCAATTTCTTCCTCCAAAATCAATTGCCACCTGCGCCAAGCAATCATCCATTGGCAAACAAAATCCGTAGCGCTCGATGCCTAATTTATTTCCTAAAGCCATTGCAAAAACTTCTCCCAGTGCAATAGCTGTATCTTCAATCGTATGATGCTCGTCCACCTCCAAATCACCATCAACTTTAATTTCCAAGTCCATATTTCCGTGTCTTGAAATTTGTTCTAACATGTGATCAAAGAATGAAATACCGGTTTTTATTTTGCCTTTGCCGGTACCGTCTAAATCCAATTTTATATATATTTCGGTTTCATTGGTTTTTCTAGAAATTTCAGCCACTCTATTTTCTAATTTTAAAAACTCATATATTTCTTTCCAATCATTACTTTCCAGAGCAATAACATTATTTAATTCTTCCCTTTTTACAGTTACTTCATTAGTCCCTAAATTTGTATTATCATTAATAAAGATTCCTTTCGCATTCAAATTCTTCGCAAGTTGCATGTCAGTAAGTCTATCCCCTATAACAAAAGAGTTCTTTAAATCGAAATTGTCAGTGAAGTACTTGGTCAATAATCCAGTATTAGGCTTTCTTGTTGCAGCATTATCTTTAGCAAATGTTCTATCGATCAATATCTCATCAAATTTTACTCCTTCATTCTCAAAAGTTCGCAGGATAAAATTTTGAACTTCCCAGAATATATCTTCAGGGTAGAGATCAGTTCCAAGACCGTCTTGATTCGTAACCATCACAAACTTATAGTCAAGTTCTTCCGTTATTTTTGTCAAATATGTCAAGGCTTTAGGATATAGTTCAAGCTTGTTAAAGGAATCAATTTGTTCATCTGAAGGTTCTTTAATTATCGTCCCATCTCTGTCAATAAATAATACTTTCATCATTGCTGCAGTTTTTTTAATGCTTTTATCAATTTCTCATTTTCCTTTTGTGTTCCAACAGTAATTCTCAAGCAATTCTCACATGAAATTTCATTTGTTCTGTTCCTGACCACAATGCCCTCCTGTAATAATTGTTCATATCTCCTATTTGCATCATCAACCTCTATCAGCCAAAAATTAGCATCGGACGGGTAAATTAATTTTACAAAGGTAATTTGCTCCAAAGCCGCCCTTAGTTTTCCCTTTTCCTTTATAATTTCTTCCAAATTTGATCTATAATTATCAATATTTTCCAGGGAGGCTAACGCCTTTTTCTGTGTTAGAACATTTACATTGTACGGGGGCTTAATTTTGTTTAAAACCGAAATAATTGTTTCGGATGCATAGCAAATTCCCAACCTGATCCCTGCCATTCCCCAAGCTTTTGAAAGGGTTTGGCATACGATAAGATTTGGGAATAAATTCAGCTTATCGAGATAAGAATATTTTTCAGAAAAATCAATATATGCTTCATCAATAACAACCAAACAATTTGATTTAAGCAATAACTTCTTTACCTGATCTTCCTGCATTGTATTTCCCGAAGGATTGTTCGGAGAACACAATAATATTAATTTAGTATTTGCATCAATTTTATCTAAGATGTCATCAATCTCAATATCGAAATTACTATCTAAATATGAGGATTTTAGATCCACATTATTCATTCCGGAAAGTACTTTATACATTCCATATGTTGGCGGGGTAACTATAACATTATCACATTTTGGTTCGCAAAAAGCTCTAAAAATCAGATCCAACACCTCATCACTGCCATTTCCCAACATTATATTATGAATCGGGATGGATTTGATTTCTGAAATACGCTTCTTTAGTTTCTTTTGATAAGGATCCGGATATCGATTTATTCCATTATCAAAAGGATTTTCATTGGCGTCGAGATATACTTCCGCTACATCGGTAAATTCATCTCTAGCAGAAGAATAGGCTTTCATTAGCTTTACATTCTCTCTTATAAAATTTTCTATGTTAAAAATAGCATTCAATATTTCCTGATGTATTGACTCCTGTTATACAGAGGTATATTTGTCTTAATTAATTGATTTCAACCTTAATGTAATTGCATTCTTGTGTGCGTACAACCCCTCCGCATCTGCCATTACCTCTATTGCTCTACCTATATTTTCTATTCCCTTTTTTGAAATTTTCTGAAAGGTTATTTTCTTTACAAAAGCATCCAAATTAACTCCGTTATAGGCTTTTGCAAAACCATTGGTGGGTAAGGTATGATTGGTTCCTGAAGCGTAATCACCAGCACTTTCAGGGCTGTAGTTTCCAATAAACACAGACCCCGCATTGATTATATTTTCCAAGTAATGATCTTCGTTTTCAACCGCTATTATCAAATGTTCAGGTGCATATTCATTGATCAAATCTAGAATATCTTTTTCTTCCTCCAGGTAAATTAATTTAGAGTTTTGAATTGCTTTTTTAGCCAAATCTTTTCTTGGCAAGAACTCCATTTGACTTGTTATCTCATTGGACACTTCCTTTAAAAAATCTGAAGACCTCGAAACACAAATTACCTGACTATCTGATCCATGTTCTGCCTGAGACAATAGATCCGAAGCTACGAAAGATGGATTTGCCGAATTATCAGCTAAGACCAATAATTCTGAGGGGCCGGCAGGCATGTCAATAGCGATCCCCTTGGCAAGTGAAAATTGTTTTGCCGCTGTTACGAATTGATTTCCCGGACCAAAGATTTTATGAACCTTAGGAATACTTTCCGTTCCATAGGTATATGCTGCAATGGCTTGAATACCACCAAGTTTAAAAACTTTCCTGACACCTATCAAATTAGCGGTAAATAGAATTGCAGGATGGATATCTCCATTCTTATTTGGAGGTGTGCAAAGAATTATTTCTTTGCATCCAGCCAATTTTGCCGGAATACCAAGCATCAGAACAGTTGAAAATAATGGAGCTGATCCCCCCGGAATATAAATTCCAACTTTTTCTATTGCACGAGATTCTTGCCAGCATTGAACGCCTTCAGATGTTGTAATAACGGTTTTTTCTATTCTCTGAGATCTATGAAATATTTTAATATTACGTTCGGCTAATTTAATAGCATCTTTTAGTTCATTTGAGACATCATTTTGAGCATTTTTCAATTCCTCTTTGGTAACATCAAATGTTCTTAGATCTACATTATCGAATCGTTTTGTGTATCTCTTTAATGCCTCATCTCCATTTTTACTAACATCCTCAAAAATTTCCTTTACAATGCTATCTAATGTAGATATCGGGAACGATGGACGTTCTAAAATATCGCTCCAAAATGATCTATTTGGGTTTTCTATAATCTTCATTTATAATACCATTTTTTCAACCGCCAGTACCAATATTCCTTCTGCACCATTTGCTTTGAGTTCATCAATTACTTCCCAAAATTTATTTTTTTCAACAACGGTATGAATCGAACTCCAGCCTTCTTCAGCCAGAGGTAAAACCGTGGGGCTCCTCATACCAGGTAAAATCTTGATAATTTCTTTTACTTTCTCATTTGGTGCATTCAGCAAAACATATTTTGAATTTCTTGCTCTTAAAACAGCTCGAATTCTGAATTGCAATTTACTTAATATCTCTTCTTTTACCGCAGTTAAGGTAGGAGATGTAACCAATACAGCTTCAGATACTAATAATTCCTCTACCTCTTTTAAATTATTTTTAAAAAGTGTACTTCCACTCGAAACTATATCGACAATTGCATCTGCTAATCCAATGTTAGGTGCGATTTCAACAGATCCATTTATAATATGTAATTCAGAACTAACACCTTTTTTATCGAGAAAATCCTTGACAGTATTTGGATACGAAGTCGCAATTTTTAACCCCTCCAAATCCGATATTGAATTGTACTTCATGTCTTTAGGAACCGCAATGGAAACTTTACATTTTGAAAAACCTAATTTTTCAACTATGCACAGATCATTTCCTTTTTCTATCAATAAATTTTCGCCAACGATTGCAATATCAACCACTCCATCTCTTAGGTACTGTGGGATATCACCATTTCTTAAATACAGCACTTCAAGCGGGAAATTTCTGGCTTGCGCTTTTAGTTGATCTTTCCCATTATCTATAGAAATACCACAATCTTTTAATAATTTTAGTGAATCCTGATTTAATCTTCCTGATTTTTGTACTGCAATTTTAATTTTATTCATTTTTATCTTGTTGTGTCCAGCATCTCAAAATAAATTAAAAAACCCGTTTGATATGCTCAAACGGGTTTAAATATTTTGAAATTAATCATAACATTATCATCTCACTTGAGTGCAAATATGAAAATGATGATGATATAACTTATTTAATGTCATTCTTTCAGTGATAAGTGGCAAATTTAAATACATATTTTAAATAAAACAAGATAATGTTATAAATATTTCAATTTATAGTATCTTTTCTATGCGCATGTTTAAAGCCGTAATCCCACCACTGTCTCATTTTTACCTTGTCAAAAATTAAAGAATTTGTAGTTAAAACTGTAGGGGTGTAATATAAATTCAATTTAACATCATGATGTTTTGCCACCGATTTTCCAAGAGAAACATTCTGCTTTTCAATATTATCCTGCATAAACTCAAATAAATTGGTCATCAATGAAAAAGGATTTTTTGAAGGCATCCTGTTAATCTGTGTTACCTCTGTTTCCAGAACGATCGCATCTATTTCTGTGGCACCTTTTTTAATTGCTTCTTCAATAGGTACCAAATTTGCAAAGCCACCATCTGCATATTCATAGTGGTTTTTCACCAGTAAGCTCATAAAGGGTACATAATTGCTCGAAGCCCAGATCCAGTCTCTAAAATCATCGAAACTACAATCCTTCAGAGCCTT
The DNA here is from genome assembly GCA_030625995.1 of Flavobacteriaceae bacterium. Lineage (GTDB taxonomy): Bacteria > Bacteroidota > Bacteroidia > Flavobacteriales > Flavobacteriaceae > Lutimonas. The sequence goes on along the minus strand of DAOUPU010000025.1, from coordinate 2,895 downwards.
GTATTCTACCTGATTATGTGTTAAATTGGATACTGTAACCACCACATCTTTAGACGAACCTTTGACTTGTTCTAAAAATCTATCATTCATTTCTCGATTGATCAGTTTTTTCAAATTATGACTCTCGCCGAAAGTTTTACTCCCCCTTATAAAGTTCTTTAAAGTATTTATGTGATTTATACTTACAGTTGTGTGACCGTTGGTTTTCTTAACTCTAAAGGGACAACTACTAAAAATGGTACCTTGAGAAACATTTGTATATAATTGCTTCAATTCCTTGATCCTGTTTAATGCCAAATGCGATACCATCAGGCTTCCCGTGGAAGTCCCAATAAAAAGATCGTAATCCTTTCCCTTTTCCTCCATTAAATATTGAGCAACACCTCCTGCAAATGCTCCTTTAGATCCTCCTCCTGAAATTACCAATGCTTTCATTCTCTTCAATTATATAAATAAATTTTGGTACTCTATTTATAAAACGTTTATTTTTGGAAAATTAAAATAAAAAAACATGTTAAAAAAATTTTTCACATTAGTATTCCTTTTTTTAGTTATGTTTCAGTTCTGGGCACAGAATGAGGATATAAATTTAGATCTCCATCTTTTTGGAATAAAAAACACCAGTATTCGGGCAATAGAAGTAGTTAACGATTCTACTGTTTGGTTCGCCGGAGCTAATGGTAAATTCGGTAGAATTATTAATTCAGACGTAGAAATGGATTCAATAATTTTTAATGATATAGCCTTAAATTTTCGTTCTATAGCCTTTAACGGCAAAAATATTTTTATCCTTAGTATTGAAAATCCTGCCGTACTATTCAAGATAGATCCTTTTAAAGCAAAAATAAATAACCAAAAGATTGTCTATAAGGAAGAAGATGAAAAAGTTTTTTATGACGCCATGACTTTTTTAGATGGCCAAAGAGGAATAGCGATGGGAGATCCAACGGAAAGCTGTTTATCCGTTATTTTAACCTCTGACGGTGGGAATTCATGGCAAAAAGTGAATTGTAAAAACCTGCCTGAAATTATTGATGGAGAAGCAGCTTTTGCAGCTAGTAACTCAAACATCGCAGTTTATAATAAACATGTTTGGTTGGTTACAGGAGGTAAGAAGGCAAGAGTATTTTATAGTAAGAACTTTGGAAAAAAGTGGATTGTTTACGACACTCCCATTGTACAAGGCGGGAAAATGACAGGAATTTTTAGCGTGGACTTTTATGACGAAAATAATGGTATTATTATGGGTGGAAACTGGGAAGAAAAGTCCAATACCATTGCTAGCAAGGCACTCACAAAAGATGGTGGAAAAACCTGGAAATTGATTGATAATAATAGTATTCCGGGATACATTAGTTGTGTGAAATATATTCCTGAAACTAATGGAAAAGAGATTGTCGCTGTTTCTACAGAAGGAATTTTTTATTCAAACACTGAGGGGGTTAAATGGAAAAAACTTAGTGATGAAGGATTTTATAGCATCAACTTTATTAATAAAAACTCGGCCTGGCTATCTGGGCATCAGAAGATTGCAAGAATGCAATTAAATAAAAAATAAAACATATTATAATATTTTAGTATTTATGAAATATTTATTTAGTCTAATAGGATTAATAATAATCTTATCAAGTTGTAAAAAAAATGATGTCAGAAGCGCTATTGATTGTACGACAATAACAAATTTTGCCGAAACAAAAGAAATAAGTGGATTTTTAAAACATTTCAAATTGGAAGTTCCAAAAAGTTGGAAATCTGAATTGTATTACGATGAAACACAATCAAGATTTTATAGCGCTGATACTAGCAAACAATTGACAGACACCTATATAATTGATGTAACTTGGCATCAGGGAGAGATTGAATTGAATGAAAATTTTGAACAAATTATTGAAAATGATTTAAAACAAAATGAGCAATTGACCCCTTTTAAAGGTGACTTTGGTTATTTCAAGGATCTACCTTGCTACTACAATTTGGCGAAAGGAAAGAACTCTGGTTTTACGTACCATTATTTACAAATATATCTAAAATCAAATGTAGACGAATATTATCATCTTACTACAAAAGTTTACGGAGATGAATTTGTAGAGGAAAGGATTTGTGAGTCCTTATCTTTATTTGAAGGCATAATTTTTCTTAAGTAAGGAAAATCCTGTAACAGGTTTAATTTAAAATATTCTATTTCTCAAACAATAATATCGTGATTTTCATGTTATTATTGAGTTAATAACTTTAAATTCTCCATGCTATGAGAAAGATTACGTTAATTATTACCGCTATATTCTTGTTCCTTGCTATTTTTTCATGTGAGTATCAGGATAATTTTATGGACCAATCAGCCATTGATACAAAGATCATAATTGATGAAGAAAGCCAAATTAAACTGAATCCTACAAGTTTATCTAAAGAACAAATTGAAAAAATTTGCTGTGGGAAAAAATTTACCGCCACATTATATGCGGGACAACACATTAACGTTGGTACACTTACTGTATCAAATAATAACACCAACCTTTATGTGACCTATAATGTAAAAGAGGATTGGTGGTTAAGCGAAACACATTTATTTGTTGGAAGGGAAGTGGATCTACCTTTGACCGGTTCAGGCAATCCTAAAATTGGCCATTTTCCTTATCATGGAACACATGATCTTACACAGAGATATACTTTTACTATACCTCTAAAAAACCTGGAGGACTGTTTTATAATTTCTGCCCATGCATCAGTAGTTCAAAAACGCAATGGTGAAATCACTTCTTCGGAAACTGCATTTGCTAAATATAATGATAAGAATGAAAATCATGATTTCGATGGAAATCGATGGGGATGGTACTTTGATTATTGTAAGAAAGTTTGTGATGATAATAAAGATGATGATGGTAACGACGATGATGG